>JAVHRA010000220.1:0-1765 GCA_036171395.1 Gallionella sp.
TATGGTTTTGCTGTACTAGTAATCAATCAAAATACACGGAGAGAATATGAAATCTATTATCGTAAGCATGATGGTTGCAGCAGGTCTGATGGTAGCTGGCAGTGCGATGGCGACCGACATGCCGGCTATCGCCAAGAAGAACAATTGCACGGCTTGCCATGCAATTGACAAAAAAGTAGTTGGTCCAGCATGGATGGATGTATCCAAGAAATATAAAGGTGATGCTAGCGCTGAAGCTAAGCTGATCACTAAAGTCTCCAAGGGCGGTTCGGGAGTTTGGGGTTCTATGCCTATGCCAGCTAACGATCCTGCCGGCACTAAGCAAGCAGACATCAAAGAGTTGGTTCAATTCGTGCTCGGTCTAGCCAAGTAATCTTGCCTCATTCGTAAAAAGCCGGCGCAAGCCGGCTTTTTACGTTTCCAGATAAATTTGCCCAAGTCACTATATTTATGGATAATGCGCGCCTTCGTGAAGCACCCAAGTGCGTACACCAGCCGCACAAAACCCTTAGTAAGGAAACTAAAATGAAACAAAACATACACCCCAATTACCAAGAGATCGCTGTTACTTGCAGTTGCGGCAATAGCTTTAAAACCAAGTCCGTAATCGGCAAACCCGTTTTGAACGTCGAAGTCTGTTCTGAATGCCACCCGTTCTACACCGGCACACAGAAAATCATGGACACGGCTGGTCGTATCGATAAGTTCCGTCAAAAATACGGCAACAAAACAGCTGCGTAATATTTTCGCTTTGCACGCCGACCTCATGTCGGCAAGTCATACGGAACTTCGCAGCGAATAAGTATCAAAAGGCAGCTTACGCTGCCTTTTTTATTTGCCGTTCTATCCATTCAGGAATTGTGATGCGCACTCTCTTCATTACATTACTCTTCAGCCTGTTGACGGGTTGCGCACTTAACCCTGTAACGGGCAATGCCGACTTTGTCATGATGTCGGAAAACCAAGAATTGGCGCTTGGTCGCCAGGCAGATGAGCAGGTCAAAAAACAATATCCAGTTTACCCATCCAAAACACTGCAAGATTACGTCAACGGCGTAGGACAAAAACTCGCCCGCAAGAGCCACCGCCCGGCATTGCCATACCACTTCATGGTACTTGATTCGACCGAGATCAACGCCTTTGCCTTACCCGGCGGGTATGTCTATATCACGCGCGGCATCATGGCCTATCTCAATAGCGAAGCGGAACTGGCCGCCGTGTTAGGCCACGAGATCGGGCATGTCACTTCGCGTCACGGCGTGCGCCAGCAAAGTGCCGCACAAGCGACCAATATCGGCCTGACCATCGCTTCCATCTTCGTCCCACAGATCAACACCATGGGCGGACAGAATCTGAGCAATCTGGTGGGAGGCGCCTTGCTTTCCGGCTATGGCCGCGACCATGAGCTGGAAGCGGATCGCTTGGGCGCTGACTATCTGGCGCGTAGCGAATACGACCCGCAAGCGATTATCAAAATCATAGGCGTGCTGAAGAATCAAGAGTTGCAAGATGCGGTGCTGGCCAAACAAGAGGGGCGCGAACCGCGCCGCTATCACGGCCTATTCGCTTCTCATCCAGACAATGACACGCGTTTGCAACAAGCGGTCGGTGAGGCGGGCAAACAGACCGTCAGTCACCCTTACGCAGGGCACGAGGAATACCTACTAGCCACCGAGGGCATGATATTCAATGACAACAGTGAACAAGGCGTACTGCGTAATAATGCCTTCTATCAAGCCACACTGGGTATCGGGCTGCAATTTCC
>JAVHRA010000221.1:0-8432 GCA_036171395.1 Gallionella sp.
GTAATGGTTGCGCCCTCTGGCGTCGTTCCGACCACGCGCACATTGGTGGCTGGCGTGCCATAAGGACGAACCATAATCGTTTGCACAGCCAATGTAGTGTTGGCAGCAGGTGCGCCATCCCAAATACCATACACATAATGCACGGCGGTATCAGCTTGGTCGGCGGTAGTCAAAATGCGCCCTGTCGCAAACGTTAGCATATAGCCGCCCGAGGGATGTCTTGCCACACCGGGCAACATCGTTATAGCCTGTCCCGCCGGGGTAGCGGCGTTGTTTTTTGTACTAAATAACAAGCTTGCCGTCCACATTGTTGGTAACGGGCTGCTCATATCAAACTTCCACATATTGCCGTCAATGTCGCCCGCATAGGCAAAGTCAGCACGACCATTGTTATTCACATCGATCGCTACAGGCGTGGATAAACCATTCGGGCTGGCAGGCGTTCCGCTGCCGGTAGATATTTCTCTAATCAGCGTGCCTGTTTTGGTATCAATCACAAACAAACTTGCCATGCCACTGCTCGTGTTGTTGTAACCATTACCTACGATTACCGCACTTTGTCCTGTTTCAACTGGATATAAAGTCGGGTTGCTATAGGTGTCCCCTAGATTGGCGTAGCCAGCTGTAGCGGGGGTGATTTCCCACAAAACTTTGGAGGCAACCGCCGAATCGCTTGCGGCGGTTAAATTGGTTACATCGAGTGCGTATATGCCTTTACCGCCGGAACCTAGAACACCGACCAAGATATTCTGTGGAACCGAAGGCGTGCCTGCGTTGGTGACGTTAACATTACCATCGACAAAATTTTCATGGGCATAAGCACCTGCCCATAACTTTGGCAACTTAGGTATCAACATCGACGGAATGTACGCCCAACGCTCCGCACCCGTGTTGGCATCAATTGCATGCATCATGCCGTCATTCGCACCATAAAAAACGGTAGGGCTGGTCGTATCAAAATGGTAAAAAGGACGCGAATGGATGGTGTCGCCCAACACCGATAGACGTGTGCGCAACGCCCCCGCCGGAGCTTCTTGGCTACGATCGCCACGGACAAAATCAACATGCGCTTTATCGACCAAGACAGCCGGGTTGACCGCCACGCTAAACGGCACGCCACCCGTGGCATTGCGCGTGGCGATATTACGACTACCATCCGCAAAGCCCTGCTTATCTACTACGCTTGCTGCACCCACTGCACTACCGGCACTCCAGCAGGGGGCTGTAACATTTACCACGCCCGTGCTGCTAACTGGGTAGCAAGATAAATTGCCCGACCAGCCGCCTTTTTCATACTCACCACGATAAATTTTTTCGGTATTACTTAGCAGGCTAAAGTTAGATAGTACGGGCTGCGCTACGTATCCAACCACAGCCGGATTCACTGTCGGTGGGAAGACTATCGCTGCGTAAGCGATACCTGCCAGTGCTGCTGAAATAGCAACCATCCCAATCATAGGCAGGATTTTATCTTTTGATTTAAGCATGACCGACTCCTTAAATAAACAACGCAATTAACGCAACACTTCATAAATTGCCACGACGTCGCGCGACGCTCCCCGCGCGCTTTCACCGTGACCAATCACTTCAAATAAATTCACACTAGATGTGCCAGATGGGGCTTGCTGACCAACCACTGCGCTTCCTCCGATAGGAACCTTATTCGCTCCGATGAGTTTGATGATGTATGAGTTTTGCCCGACACTGGTTTTAACCGGCGCTCCCTGCACATAAGTTGAGGTTGGTCCGCCGTTGATATTCAGCCAACTCTCCGCTATCGCCAATTGGTTTTCTGCATTATTTTTGGCCTGATTCTCAAACTGCAAATTTCCTGCCATTTTGAATTGGCTGTTAGCCGTCATCACTGCGCCCACGCCTAGAATCATGAGCACTATCAATACAATCAACGCGATCACCAAGGACGCACCCGATTGACGATGATGATTAGAAACGGTTGCTTTCATGGCATTAGTTCCTCAATTGTATGGTTGAAGTAAATACTTGACGGCGGAAACGATCACCAGCGGGCGGCGTATAGGCAACATCACCCATCGTGTAAGTCGTCGTATTGGTGTAGCCCATTTGCTCTTGCTGGCTATTTTTTACCAGCAACCACAGACGCGCCGCACTGACATTGCCCCACACAGTCTCCGATCCGCCAGCCACACAAGGTATTCCGTTTTTACATACTGGACTCACGCTGTACACCGCCTCGCTAATTGCATCCAGTTTGGCTCCCGCCAGAGTTTGTGCAGCGGGGTTAAACACTAAGGGGTTGGTGGCATCCACATCATGCGCATCAAAATATTGTGTATTGGTTGCTGCAACTGCCGCTCCACCTGCGGGATTGCCGGATAGACCAGAATCCACTCCGTACTGCACTTGTAGGTTTTCCACGCCACTGACTATCAGCTCATCGGTCATTACACCCGTTGCTGACAAACTGTATTTGCGCAACGACGGAACGCCATCTGCCCCTACCGTATTTTTATTAACATAAAAAATATCTACCTCAACTCTATGATCTTGTTGTGGCGCATCGTAAAAGACCGCAGGTGTTCCAGCATTGAACAACATCCCTTGCTCATAGGAGGATCTAAAACAAATCGCCCCCGTTGCGGTTTTACAGTCAAGGTGCGGGGATGGACCGCCCTCTGTACCGGTAGCCAGCATTACCGGACTGGTACTCAGATAGCGAACCACCAACATGTCCGTATTCGGTTGGACATTCGCAAACTCAGCGCACGTCGCAGGATTAAACGGGTTGATGCCATTATTGCTCCCCCATATCCGCTGACTGATATTTAAGGCAAAACCTAACAGGCAGTCGTTCCCCGCCGGAATGCTGGGAATGTTGGGATTGGCGGAAATGCCCCGCCCTGTCAGACCGTAGTAGCCAGCGTTTTGAATTTCTCGCTGCATCACATCCAAAGCATAGCGGCCATTGGTCTCTAATTCTGATTGGCGATTGTTTGCCCTATTGTTTGTTCCCGCACCAACGATGACTGCCATTAGTGCGCCAACGATCATCAATCCTATGGTCATTGCTATCATCAATTCGATGAGGCTCAGACCACGCTGGTAAGCGTTTTGCATGTTTTGTTTAGAAGTCATGGTGATCTCGATTCATTCTAAATACTCAGTTGCGGATAATTTTTGTAATAGTCAGCGATGAAGTTTCGCGGCCCGCTGCTGCTGCCACACCTGCCGCATTAGTACCGACGCCTGCAACAACTCCCGCCTGTCCAGAAGTAACCGTACCTCGGTCTGTCCAGGACAGGGTTATTGTGTACGTGGCCGGATTCCCTGGTGCGGTGAGGGCAATGCCCCCCAAACCATCAGGCAGTGTCGCTACAGCGGCTTGCCAATTTGATACGTCATATGCGGCCAAAGCAGGACCAGCGCAAGCTGCCGTAACATCGCACGCGGTGCTTACCGCACCCGGTCCAGGGGCTACTGCGTAACTACCCGCTACCGCCTCAGTTTTGTTTGCCTCCATGCGCTCCACAATGTCCGCGCTAAGGAAAATTGCCCGATTACGGAATTCACTGCCTTTACTGGTTTTTAATGCGTACGCTTGTAAACCTGCGGTTCCCAATAGGGCGGTAGCGACTATCATTAACGTCACCAAAACCTCTATCATTGAAAAACCGTTTTGCTTACTTATCGTTTGTGCGATCTTTTTCATCAATCTCACCTTTATTGAGTCGTAGTAAATCCTGTTGGCGAAATGCTAATTGGTTTAGCGGCTGGGGCACTCGCCCAAGTACCGTTTAGCGTGAACGGTATCGTCCCAGCTGGTGAGACGCCCTGCGAGCCGATGGGGTTGTAAATCACGGCCGCCGCCGGTCCCGTCAAGCTGATATCAGTGTGTAACGGCGCGCGTATCAAAAATGGGTTGGGCTCTGCCACTGTGGCAGCATCGCAAGCACCATCTTTATTTGTATCGACGCAAATAATCCAGCCCACCCTTGCCCAATCTGCATTGTTTATGCAAGCTGTTTGGCCACTACAAATAAGTACTCGCGCATTCCGTTTAACTGCTTCACTCCGCGCGGTATTCAAATCACTGATGAAATTCATGCGGGCACTATTCACACGATTATTACGAACCATATCTGTCATGCTGGGCAATCCTATCGTTGCAAATATTGCAACGATAGCCACTACTATCATTAGCTCTACCATCGTCACGCCACGTTGCTGCTTGGAATTATTCATTTCGCATGAGCTCCTGATAATTTACTTTGTTGCATCGTATATTTATTTTCTTTGCTTGCAACACCAACACGATAGATGGCTAATCTTGCCGTACTGGCGGCTCTTATTACTGATAGGCGGCCTGCTAAATGCAAAAAGGCGACCACATGGTCGCCTTTTATTACAGCAGGATAACTAAAGCTTACTTAACCACAGCCTTCAGTTCACCCTTGGCATAGCGTGTAGCCATATTGTCCAAGGAGATGACTTTGATTTTGCCAGCTTGACCAGCAGAACCGAATGCTTCGTAGCGTGCTTTACAGATCGCTTTCATCGCAACGGTAGTGGCAGCCAGGAACTTACGTGGATCGAAATCTTTAGGATTTTGAGCTAAGTAACGACGTGTCGCACCGGTAGAAGCCATGCGCAGATCGGTATCGATGTTCACTTTACGTACACCGTGCTTGATGCCTTCGACGATTTCGGCAACGGGAACGCCATAAGTCTGAGGCATCGTACCGCCGAATTGGTTGATGATTTCCAGCCACTCTTGAGGAACGGAAGAAGAACCGTGCATTACGAGGTGGGTATTAGGGATACGCGCATGGATTTCTTTGATGCGGCTGATCGCCAAAGTGTCACCGGTAGGTGGCTTGGTGAACTTGTAAGCGCCGTGCGAAGTGCCGATAGCGATTGCCAAAGCGTCGACTTGAGTCAGCTTAACGAATTCTGCCGCTTCGTCCGGATCGGTCAACAGTTGGTCGTGGCTCAGCACGCCTTCAGCGCCGTGGCCGTCTTCCTTTTCACCGTGGCCAGATTCCAATGAACCCAGGCAACCCAATTCGCCTTCTACAGATACGCCGACTGCATGAGACATTTCAGCCACACGGCGTGAAATTTCAACGTTGTATTCGAAGGAAGAAGGTGTCTTGCCGTCAGTCATCAAAGAACCGTCCATCATCACGCTGGAGAAGCCTGAGCGAATTGCATTGATACAGACTGCTTCAGAAGCGCCGTGGTCTTGGTGCATCACGACGGGGATATGTGGATACATCTCAACCGCTGCTTCGATCAGGTGGCGCAGGAAAGGCTCGCCCGCGTACTTACGCGCGCCAGCTGAACCTTGCATGATTACTGGGCTGTTACATTCATCAGCCGCTTCCATGATTGCTTTAACTTGTTCCAGATTGTTCACGTTGAACGCTGGCAAGCCGTAGCTATGTTCTGCCGCGTGATCGAGCAGTTGACGCAAAGATACTAAAGCCATTTTTCTCTCCTATTGATATAAAACTTGCTGTTACGGAATTACTGCCAATTAATGCTTGTGATGATCGCCAACTTTGACAATCTTCATCGTGTTGGTGTGTCCAGCTTGACCGACTGCTTCGCCGACTGTCATCACGATCAGATCACCGTTCTGTATCTTGCCTGAGCGTACCAATTCTGCTTCCGCCGCCATCAAAGTTTGCGAATGATCGGATGAAGAATCGTTGAACGCCACCGGGTGTACACCGCCGAACAAAGTCACTTTAGTGAGCGTTGCGGCGACTGGTGTCATCGCGAAGATGGGCACGCCCACATTGGTACGCGACATCCACAAAGCAGTCGAACCGGATTGTGTCAGTGCCACAATAGCTTTGACCTTCAAATGAGTCGCCGCATACAACGCTGACATCGCGATAGACTGATCGACACGGGTGAACTTCTCGTGTTGCAAACGACGATCTGTCACATAGGTATCAAACTCACGCTCAGCACTCAAGCAGATACGTGCCATCGCTTCGATGGTCTCGATAGGATAATCACCTACTGCTGTTTCAGCCGACAACATCACTGCATCCGTGCCATCCAACACCGCATTCGCCACGTCCGAAACTTCCGCACGGGTTGGAATCGGATTGGTAATCATGGATTCCATCATCTGCGTCGCTGTGATGACCAAGCGATTTTTGGCACGCGCCATTTTAATCATGCGCTTTTGCAAACCTGGAACAGCCGCGTCACCCACTTCAACCGACAAGTCACCGCGAGCCACCATGATGGCATCGGATGCATCGATGATGTCGCCCAATACAGGAATTGCTTCGGCGCGTTCGATCTTTGCCATCAACAAGCTTTTACCACCTGCCGCATGCATCAGTTCACGTGCCATGCGCATGTCATCACCAGTACGCGGAAATGACACGGCCAAATAGTCAGCCTGAATCAACGCCGCAGTCTTGATGTCTTCCTTGTCCTTTTCAGTCAGGGCCGGTGCAGTCAAGCCGCCACCTTTACGATTGATACCCTTGTTGTTGGAAAGCACACCACCACGCACAACGACGCAATGCACTTCCGTGCCTTTCACGCTAGTCACATGAAATTCCAGCATACCGTCATTCAGCAATAGCACGGTACCGACATCAACGTCGTTAGGCAGCTCTTTGTAATCCAGACCCACACGCTCCTGATTACCCAAACCATCCAGAGCTGCATCGAGGATGAAGGAGTCGCCCTTGTTCAGGATGATCTTGTCATTCTCGAACTTGCGCACGCGTATCTTAGGACCTTGCAGGTCAGCCAAGATACCCACGGTACGTCCCACCGCTGCTGCGGCGGCACGTACCGTCTCGGCGCGCTTCATATGATCTTGCGCCGAGCCATGGGAGAAGTTCATGCGCACCAGATCTACCCCGGCACGTATCATGTCTTCCAATACCTTCTGACTACTTGAAGCAGGGCCTAAGGTTGCAACTATTTTGGTTCTACGCAGCATGTGATTCCTATCTGATTATTTACTAGCGCGTTGCTCAAGAATCTCGACTGCCGGCAATGTTTTGCCTTCGAGGAACTCAAGGAATGCACCGCCTGCGGTAGAGATGTAAGACACTTTGTCGTAGATGTCGTACTTCTGGATTGCCGCAATAGTGTCGCCGCCACCCGCGAGGGTAAAGGCTTTGGTGTTGGCGATGGCCATGGCGATCGCCTTGGTACCTTCACCGAATTGGTCGTATTCGAACACGCCGACTGGGCCGTTCCAAACCACGGTGCCTGCATTCATGATGATGTCTGCAATAACTTTTGCGGACTCAGGGCCGATATCAAAGATCATTTCGTCATCAGCAACGTCCTTAGCATTCTTCAGGATAGCTGGTGTGTTCTCATTGCCTGGCAAGAATGGTGCTGCAGTGCCAACTACGACGTCTGTCGCGATAGGAATGGTCGCTCCACGAGCTGTCATCTTGGCGATCAGCGCTTGTGCAGTCGGAACCAGATCGTTCTCGCACAAAGACTTGCCAACTGGATGACCAGTTGCTTTCAAGAAGGTGTTAGCGATACCACCGCCAACCACCAACTGCTCGCACTTCTCGGACAGAGATTCCAGTACGGTCAGCTTGGTGGACACCTTGGAACCGCCAACAATCGCGACCATAGGACGGGCTGGGCTGAGCAATGCTTTGGTCAACGCTTCCAGTTCTTCAGTCAGCAACACGCCGGCTGCTGCAATCGGTGCAAACTTAGCTACGCCATGTGTAGAAGCTTCAGCACGGTGAGCCGTACCGAACGCATCCATCACGAAGATGTCGCACAAAGCTGCGTATTTCTTAGCCAACTCATCGGTACTCTTCTTTTCGCCTTTGTTGAAACGGCAGTTTTCCAGCAGAACCAGTTCGCCATCAGCAACTTGGAAACCGCCGTCGATCCAATCCTTGATCAGACGCACAGGTTTACCCAGCTTGTTGGCAACGGTATCTGCTACCGGCTTCAAAGAATTTTCTTCGGAATACACACCTTCTTCGGGACGACCCAGATGAGAAGTCACCATCACTTTAGCGCCGGCCTTCAGCGCGAAGTTGATAGTCGCCATGGATGCAGTGATACGTGCATCGGAAGTTACTTTGCCGTCTTTGACAGGCACGTTCAAATCGGAACGGATCAGGACACGTTTGCCCTTGAGATCCAAATCGGTCATTTTGATTACAGACATTTTCTTCCCCTAAACTTTATAAAGATAAACAGAAAGTGGATAGTGGCGAATCGTTGCAGGAAACTCCCACTTACGACCTCCGACTATCCACCTCTGCCTTCTATTTATTACTTGGCGATGTGACGAACCATGCGCATCAAGTTGCAAGTGTAGCCATACTCATTGTCATACCAAGCAACCACTTTAACGAAGGTTGGATCCAATGCGATGCCCGCTTCGGCATCAAATACTGACGGTGTGGTTTGACCACGGAAATCAGTCGAAA
>JAVHRA010000222.1:0-1762 GCA_036171395.1 Gallionella sp.
AAAGTGTTCCATCAATCTACCCAGCCTGCCAGTGTGTCGCGCCGTCATAACAGCGCTCAAGATCACGAGCTGGAAAAGGCGCTGGACAACAGTTTGATTGCGCAAGCGCAAGGCGCATTGAACAAGCAGCAGGCCGTTATCATCGAGAGCAAGATCGGCAACGTGAATCGCACTGTGGGTACGATGTTGGCGCACGAAGTGGCCAAGCGTTACGGTCAGGCTGGTCTGCCTACCGACACCATACAAGTGAAGTTCAGCGGCGTGGCGGGGCAAAGCTTTGGTGCGTTCCTCACCCACGGCGTGTCCTTCGAGTTGCGCGGTGAAGGCAACGACTACGTGGGCAAGGGACTGTGCGGCGGACGTATCGCCATCATGCCGCCGGCAGAAGCTAAGCTGGTGTCGCATGAGAACATCATCGTGGGTAACACCGTGATGTATGGCGCGACTTCCGGCGAGTGTTATTTCAACGGTGTGGCCGGCGAGCGTTTCGCGGTGCGTAACTCCGGTGCCATTGCGGTGGTCGAAGGTCTGGGCGACCATGGCTGCGAGTACATGACCGGCGGTATGGTCATCGTGCTGGGGCTGACCGGGCGCAACTTTGCGGCGGGTATGTCGGGCGGTGTGGCTTTCGTGCTGGATGAAGATGGCCAGTTCGAGCAGCGTTGCAACCTGTCTATGGTCGCGCTGGAACCTATCCCCGAAGAAGTGGCCGCCAGCGAGACCGGCGAAGTCGAGTCGCATGGTCGTGTGCATTTCAATCATCTCAACAAGGCCGATGAACATGCGTTGCGCGAGCAGATCGAGAAACACCTGATGTACACCGGCAGCGAACGTGCGCGGCTGATCCTGGAAAACTGGGCGGCTTATCTGCCCAAGTTCACCAAAGTGATGCCGACCGAATATCGTCGTGCACTGCAAGAAATCGCGGCGCAAAAAGCTAAACAACTGGAGGTTGCATAATGGGTAAGCCCACCGGATTTATGGAGTTCGACCGACTGGCCGAAGCCAATCTGCCTGTCGCCGAGCGCCTGAAGAACTACAAAGAGTTCGTGCTGCATCTGACGGACGAGCAAGCCAAGGTGCAGGGCGCGCGCTGTATGGATTGCGGCATCCCGTTCTGCACTTCGGGTTGCCCCATCAACAACATCATTCCGGACTGGAACGACTTGGTGTATCGCGGCGACTGGCAGAACGCGCTGGACGTGTTGCACTCCACCAACAACTTCCCCGAGTTCACTGGCCGTCTGTGCCCAGCACCTTGCGAAGCCGCGTGCACCCTCAACATCAACAATGACGCGGTTGGGATCAAATCCATCGAGCACGCCATCATCGACAAGGGTTGGGAAAATGGCTGGGTCATCCCCAAGCCCGCGCAGCACAAGACCGGCAAGAAGATCGCCGTGGTCGGCTCCGGCCCAGCAGGTTTGGCGGCGGCGCAACAACTGGCGCGTGCCGGTCATGCGGTAACAGTGTTCGAAAAGAACAGCCGCATCGGCGGCTTGATGCGTTACGGCATCCCCGATTTCAAGATGGAAAAATCGCATATCGACCGCCGCATGGCGCAAATGGAAGCCGAGGGCGTGACTTTCAAGACCTCGGTGTTCGTTGGTACGGATGGCGACATCGGCGTAGCCAATATGGCGACTACCACCATCACCCCCGCGCAGTTGGATAAAGATTTCGACGCGGTGATTTTGGCGGGCGGCTCAGAAACCCCGCGCGACTTGCCTGTTGCAGGGCGTGAATTGAGCGGCATTTATCC
>JAVHRA010000223.1:0-3410 GCA_036171395.1 Gallionella sp.
GATGTCGTCGTGCATCGCAACGACGAGATTACCGTGGAGCAAATCGCTCAATTGAACCCGCAGCATCTGGTGGTATCACCCGGCCCCTGCACGCCCAATGAGGCTGGCATTTCGGTAGCGGCGATCAAACATTTCGCGGGCAAGATTCCCTTGCTGGGCGTGTGCCTGGGTCATCAAAGCATAGGCCAAGCTTTTGGCGGCAACATCATCCATGCCAAGACTTTGATGCACGGCAAAACGTCGCAGATCCATCATCACAGCAACAGCGTGTTCACTGGCTTGCCCGATCCTTTTACCGCGACGCGCTATCACTCGCTGGTGATTGAAAGAGAGACCCTGCCGGATTGTCTGGAAGTCACTGCTTGGACGGATGATGGCGAGATCATGGGCGTGCGTCATAAGACGCTGGCAGTGCACGGTGTGCAGTTCCATCCCGAGTCCATCCTCACCGAACATGGTCACGACATGCTGAAAAATTTCTTGGAGGGCAAGCCATGATCACGCCGCAACAAGCTCTGGTTCGTCTGATAGAACAGCGCGAAATCTTCTACGACGAGATGCTGTCGCTGATGCGCCAGATCATGGGCGGTGAAGTCTCTCCCACCATGATCGCTGCCATCTTGGTCGGCCTGCGTGTGAAGAAGGAAACTATAGGCGAGATCTCTGCATCGGCCTTTGTGATGCGTGAATTTTCTACCAAAGTGCCGGTGACAAAACGCGAACATCTGGTCGATACCTGCGGTACGGGCGGCGATGCCGCGCACACCTTCAATATCTCAACCGCCAGTGCCTTCGTCGCCTCGGCAGCTGGTGCGCGAGTCGCCAAGCATGGCGGACGCTCGGTATCTTCCACCTGCGGCTCAGCCGATGTGCTGGAAGCGCTGGGCGTGAACCTCAATCTCACGCCCGCGCAAGTCGGTCAGAGTGTGGACGAGATCGGCATAGGCTTTATGTTTGCCCCCAATTTCCACGGTGCGATGAAATACGCCGCACCCGTGCGCAAAGAATTGGGCGTGCGCACCATCTTCAACGTATTAGGCCCGCTCACCAATCCCGCAGCAGCTGACAATCAGGTGATGGGCGTGTTCCATCCTGATCTGGTCGGCATCCAGGCGCGTGTGTTGCAACGCTTGGGCAGCCAGCATGTACTGGTGGTGAATGGTTGTGATGGACTGGATGAAATCACCATCAGCGGCCCGACTTCTGTGGCTGAACTGAAAGACGGCAACATTAGTGAGTACACGATACAGCCTGCTGACTTCGGCCTGCAAACAGCATCCTTGGACAGCATACGAGTACAAACCAAAGAGGCCGCTGTCGCCATGCTGCGTTCTGTACTCGACAATCAGCCCGGCACCGCGCGCGACATCGTGCAGTTGAATGCTGGTGCGGCCATCTATGCTGCTGGACTGAGCGACAGCTTAGCCTCGGGTGTTAAACGTGCCGCCGAAGTCATCGCCAGCGGTGCGGCGAAAGCCAAACTCGCTGAGTTGATACAATTCAGCAATAAAGCTCGGGCATGATGCTGACCTGTTAAAATCTGCCCCTTAGTCAATTCGTCATATCCACGACCGGAGAAATTTTTATGCTCGCACCTATCCCGCTACGCGACGTCCCTCACACCAACATCTTCCGCAAAGGCGATGTGTTCGTGCTGTTTGGTGAACTGTTCGGACGCGGTTACGCCAACGGCCTGATCAACGAAGCTCGCAAAGCGGGCATGACCATCATCGGTGTGACCGTGGGTAGACGTGACGACGACAATGTCTTGCGCGCCCTGACACCTGAAGAATTGAGCGCCGCCGAAGCTAACCTAGGTGGCCGTATCATCAACGTCCCCCTGATGGCAGGTTTTGAGTTGGACGCACCAGCCGGTACACCCACACCCACTTCCATGGTCGCCGAGATGACGCTCAAAACCTGGCAGGAAGACAAGCTGGACTGGGCGCATATCGAGCAGTGCCGCGCAGTAGGCATCAAGCGCTTCAAGGATTCCGTCGCGCAGACGATGGCGCAGCTGGACAGCATGATCCCCAATGGCAGCAATGTATTCTTTGCGCACACCATGGCAGGCGGTATCCCCAAGGCTAAAGTATTCTTGGCGATTGCCAACCGCGTTTACAAAGGTCGTGGTGAGCGCTTCCTGTCTTCTAGTGCTTTACTAGAAAGCGATCTGGGCAAACTCATTCTGATGAACTTCGACGAAGTCACTGCCAATACTTTCCAGCATCTCATCGATGGCAGTGCAACGATCCGCGCGCGTTTGGAAAAAACCGGTGGGCAGGTACGTTACTCCGCATACGGCTATCACGGCACCGAGATTCTCATCGACGACCAGTATCAGTGGCAAACCTACACCAGCTATACCCAAGGCAAAGCCAAGATGAAGCTGGAGCACATCGCGGAAGCTGCATGGCAGCGCGGTATCAAGGCGACGGTCTACAACTGCCCTGAGATACGCACCAACTCCTCTGACATCTTCGTCGGGGTAGAGCTATCACTATTCCCGCTGCTGAATGCCTTGAAAAAGGAGAACGGCGGCGCTTGGGCCGAATCACAATGGCAAGCTTGTCGCGCCGTGTTGCAACCTGAATTCACACTGGAAGGTTTGTTGCACAAGATAGACGCGTACAACGCCAGCGACGTGATGCAGAGCTTCCGCAACTTTGCCGCATGGCCTATGCCCAACACCGCCGCATTGGCGGATGTGATGATCGGCACCTCGGAAGAGATCACCAAGATGCATACCAGCCGCGAGGCATTAGTCACGGATATTCTCAGCGCACTGGTACTGGAAGGTACCGGTCCGCTGATGTTTTATGAGACCTCTAATCCGGCTGGTCCCGTGTTGTGGTTGAGCCACGATGTGATTGCAAAACAACTGAACCAACTGCACAACTAATTCAGTTAGCGCGATAAAAAAGGCCTGCCGAGTCACCTCGGCAGGCCTTTATCATCTAGCTGCGCGCTTAGTAGTCGGTATACCCCTTTTCACCCGGTGTATAGAAGGTGCTGAAATCCGGCGCCGTCAGTTCTGCTCCGCTTTGCATCTTTTGCACCAGATCTGGATTGGAGATGAAGGGGCGACCAAAGGCGACTAAATCACCGCGCTTGGCATCCAAATCAGCCTGAGCGCGCGTGGCATCATAACCACCCGACATGATGTACGCGCCTTTGAAAGTCTCACGTAGCTTGGCTTTCAAAGGCGCGCTCACTACAGGCGCACCCATGGAGCTGTGATCGACGATATGAATATAGGTCAGTCCTAACTTGCTCAGTTCCACGATCAGCGCTTGGTACAAAGCATCGGTCTCAGCATCCGCCACCATGTCATTGAACGCACCATAAGGTGAGAGGCGCATACCGATACGTTCTGCACCGATAGCAGCGACCGCCGCCTTGGCCACCTC
>JAVHRA010000223.1:3510-4628 GCA_036171395.1 Gallionella sp.
TCAGTCACAGCGCGCCAACCCTGTACTTGCGCATCAGAATAGATGCCGGGGATGCGCGCATAACCAATACCGTTAGGTGAAGGCGAAGTGCCCTCGGTGATGATAAGACCGGCACCGGCGCGCTGGCTGTAATACTTAACCAACAGCGCATTCGGCACATTGTCAGTAGCTCGTGAGCGAGTCAGCGGCGCCATGACGATAGGGTTCTTGAGTTGCAGCTTGCCCAGTGCGGTGGGAGTAAAGAGGGAGGTAGTCATAGCGTTTCCTTTAGTGAGTTCGAATCTTTGTAAGCTGCATTAGGCCAAACGGCCATTCCTGAAATCATCAATCGCATCGTGTATCTGTTCCTGCGTGTTCATCACGAACGGGCCGTACTGCACGATCTCTTCGTTGAGCGGTTTTCCGGCAACAAGGATTAGTCGCGTGTCTTGTAATGCAATCAGCATTACCCCATCGGCATCCGCTCTGTTTTCCAATATACCCATACGCTGTACCGCAACTGCGCTGCCATTCACCTCCACCGCACCGCGATACACATAGATGAAGGCATTATGTGTGGCGGGAATAGCAGTGGCAAAGCTAGTGCCCGCCGGCATATGAATATCTAAGTAAAGCGGCTCAGTGACTTCTCGCTGCACCGCGCCGCTTAATCCGTTGCTGTCACCTGCAATGACACGAACCGTCACACCCTCATCGGTTGTGTATTGGGGAATATCAGTGCTGGGAATATCGCGATACCAAGGCTCGGCCATCTTGCGTGGCGCAGGCAGATTGAGCCAGAGCTGGAATCCCTCCATGACACCGTCCTCCTGTTCGGGTATCTCAGAATGGATCACGCCGCGTCCCGCCGTCATCCACTGCACACCGCCGTTCTGCAACAGTCCTTCATGGCCCGCACTATCACGGTGACGCATACGCCCCGCGAGCATATAGGTGATGGTCTCGAAGCCGCGATGCGGATGGTCGGGAAATCCTGCGATGTAATCGTCGGGATCATCGCTACCAAAAGCGTCCAACATCAAATAAGGATCAAGGCGGCGTTGTAACTTACCGGTGAGCACGCGCGTCAATTTGACGCCAGCGCCATCCGAAGTCGCGATGCCGGTGACGAGGCGCTC
>JAVHRA010000223.1:4728-8409 GCA_036171395.1 Gallionella sp.
CGACTACGCGTCTCGATGCCGGGCGACTACGCCAAGCAGAACTTCGCGCCCGCCATCGCCACCTTCATCGAGGCCTACCCCGAGATACAGCTAGATTTGGACTTAAGCACGCGTCGTGTAGATCTGATCGCCGAACGCTATGATCTGGCGATACGCATGGGCAAGCTGGCCGACGACTCCAGCATGGTGGCACGCAAGATCGACGAGCAAAGTTTCGGCCTGTATGCCAGCCCCATCTATCTCGCGCTTCATCCACAACTGCAACATCCGGAGCAGTTACAACAGCACAGCACCGTGCGTCTACTCTCCGCACGCGGTAACGCAGCAGGCTGGAAATTGTTACGCGACAAAGAAGTCTGGGAAGGCGTACCACCGGGACGACTCTCGGTCAGCTCACCGGACATGGTGCAGCAGCTGGTATTGAACGGCGCAGGTATAGGCGCGTTGCCGGACCGCTTTGCGCGCGCCGATGTGCAAGCCAAACGGCTAGTCAGAGTATTGGCAGACTGGTGCTTCCCGCCCGTACCCGCTTGGGCGGTGATGCCGATGCGGCGTTATCTGCCCATCAAGACCCGTGTGTTTTTGGAGCACATCGAGCGCCACATAGAAAAGGGTTAAGGCAGCGCTGCGCGCACCGTCGGGTAAAGTAGCCACACCTTCAACTCTTGCTTCATACGAATATTACTCAAGCGGCGCGACTCGTTCATAAACGACCACATCATGGCCGACACCTGCGCCTGCACTTGGGCGCGCGGCAAGCGCGGTGGACGCGGCAGGTGAAACGCATCTGCCACCGTATCGAAGTAATCTCCCATCTTCATCTCGTCATCGTCGGTGCTGTGATACACACGGTTGGCTAGTCCACGGCGCAATGTAGCAAGGATGATGCGCGCCAGATCATCGGCATGGATATGGTTGCTATAGCTGTCTTCACCTGCGACGATAGCCGGCGCTCCGGCACGCAATCTATCCAACGGCAAGCGGTCATGTGCGTAGATGCCAGGCACGCGCAGTATGCTAGCTCGCACGCCGTTGTCGGCCGCCCAAGTGCGCACTTGCTGCTCGGCATCAACACGGCGCAAGGCGCGCGGATTGTGCGCGGCCAGCGGCGTGGTCTCACTCACCCATGCACCGCCTTGATCACCGTACACACCACTGGTGCTGATATAAATAAACTGCGTGGGCGGCATCGACATGGACAGTGCCGCAAGTAGATTGCGTGTGCGAGTGTCGTGCATGCCACTATTGGGTGGCGGGGCGAGATGCAGCACGATGTCGGCGATACCAGCGATACGCTGCAGGCTGCGACGCTTATCCATATCCCCCAAGATAGGCGTGACACCTGCCGCGCGCAGCGCAGGGGCACGAGATGGATCGCGTATCAGTGCGTACAAACGATAGTTGGGATGCAATAGCGGGATGGTGCGCATCGCCACATCACCGCAACCCACGATGAGGATACGTTTCATAAATTATCTGGATACCAAGATGCGCCGGATTATGCTGTAAAATCTTCCCTTTTGCGAAAACAGAATCACTGCCATGACCTTCAACACCACCCTCACCCCCAGCGGCCATCAGTTCCCTATCGAAGCCAACGAAACCATCTTGGAAGCGGCGCTCAAACATGGCTACACGCTGCCCTATAGCTGCCGTGACGGCGTGTGCGGTGCGTGTAAAGGCAAAGTAGTGCAAGGCGAGGTGGATCACGGAAAATTCCAGGACAGCACGCTGACCGAAGCGGAACGTGCTGCCGGCATGACGTTATTCTGCTGCGCAAAACCCAAGTCTGACTTGACCATAGAGTGCCGCGAAGTGAACGCGGTAAAAGACATCCCAGTAAAAACCATGCCGTGCCGGGTGCAGTCCATGACCAAACGCGCCGACGATGTGATGGTATTGCAACTTAAGTTGCCCGCCAACGAACGTCTGCAATTCCTCGCTGGACAATACATCGACATCCTCATCAAGGACCACAAGCCGCGCAGCTTCTCGCTAGCGAATGCGCCGCACAATGACGAGTTTCTGGAACTACATATTCGCAACATCGTCGGCGGCGAGTTCACCAAACATGTATTTGAGGTGATGAAGGAGCGCGACATCCTGCGCTTCAAAGGCCCGCTGGGCACTTTCTTCCTGCGCGAAGATTCCACCAAACCTATCCTGTTCGTCGCCAGCGGCACCGGTTTCGCGCCTATCAAAGCCATCATCGAACACGCGCTCTACATCGGTGTTAAGCGCCCCATGCATTTCTACTGGGGCGCACGCAAACTGTCCGATCTGTACATGCTGGATATGGCGAAGCAATGGGAAGCGGCAGGCATCAAATTCACACCAGTATTGTCAGACGCCATCCCTGAAGACAACTGGACAGGCCGTAGCGGCTTTGTACACAAGGCGGTGATGGAAGATTACGCGGATATGTCCAAGCATGAGGTCTATGCCTGCGGTGCACCCATCGTGGTGGAAGCGGCACACACCGACTTCACCGGCCAGTGTGGTCTGCTCAACGAGAATTTCTACTCGGACGCTTTCACCTTCGCACCCAAGAGCTAATCACTCTTTGGGGGTGAGGCGCATCTCGCCGTTATCCTGCTCGATGCGGAAGCGTTGCAGCACATTCATGCCCAACAGCGGTTGATTGAGGTTGGGTGCGATATAGGCCGGTACATCTCTGAGTAAGAATGGACCTACCTTGAGCTTAGCGATGATGCCCATGCACGCACTCGACGCGCCGTTCGCGGTCTGCACCTTGACCTGTTCGCTGCACGACATGTTCGCCATGTAGGCAAAGTTGCGCGGCAAGGAGATGGCCGATGCGCCGGTATCCACCATCAAGTTGATGGGCTTGCCATTCACTGCCCCGTCTACCATATAGTGGCCATTACCCTGCTGCCGTAGCAGCAGCACCGGCTTAGCTTTGAGTGCTGCACCCGACTCCGGCTCCGCCGCCATCGCGCGCGTCGCCCAGGACGACACAGTTTGATCGCTACGCGCACAGGGCGCGGCTTGATAATGAGTCTGCCCCTGTGCGTCTTTGCATTTATTGACCACCTCGGCATGCACAGCCGTGACAGACATAAGCAACAACATGAATACGTAGGCGCACTTTCTCATCGTCACTCCGATCTATGCCGCAGCCGTATTTTGCAAAGCCAGTGCTTGTTGATGATACCGATAGGTTTGCTCAGATTTACCCAGACGCTCGGACAACTGTGCCAGCGCGGTATAGGCGGCATAACTAGGCGAGAGGCTGACGCTGCTATCCAGATAACCCTGCGCCTTAGCCCATAGTTGCTGATGTATGCACAGCTTGCCCAGCGCCAGTAACAGGCCAGCATCATTTTGATGGTGCACCAACCACTTCTCGGCCTGTGCGATGTTTTCCGCAACATCAGCGCTTAGACAATCGCCATACAAGGTCACCAGCTCGCTATCCCATTGCACATTAAGACTTTCAACCAAGACTTGCTGCGCGGGTGCATAGACATCGAACTTCATCAAAGCGCGCGCCGCGTTCGCCGCGACCTTGGTACGCCGCCGTAACTCGACCGGGATACGCTGTACCAACCGCGCCACGTCCTCACCACGCTGCTGCGCGCGCAGCAGTTCCAGATACGCTTGAGTACGCAGCTGTGCGGCGACCGCAACATCTATCGCAGAACTCGCTTCTAGCTGCGC
>JAVHRA010000224.1:0-8368 GCA_036171395.1 Gallionella sp.
TGGGTGCTTGGATCAAGGGCGAAGAGTTCCACCCCTTGCGCGGTACGCAGGCTTACCGTGAGTTGGATTTCGCGCATACGCTGTTTCATGAGTACGGAGCACAGATCATCACTAAGTTGGAGCAGGGCGATCGTGCCGCTGCCCAAGCCATCTACAAAAACGAGTACTCACTTGCCATGCAACACGTCATACAGGCGTTGACCAAAATCAATCTGTTGTTGCAGAACTAAACCGCCGGAGTTCCTTGATGAGACGCTGATTTCGTTGGGAGCGTCGCGGTTAACTTGGGCATGACGCAGCCAGCGGATAGCAGATTGGCAAAATTATTGCACGCGGAGCATGGCTAATACTCCTGCCACATCATTTTGACTTTCCCCGCGCTCCCCGCGTCTGCCGTGATAGTGCTTTATCTTTTCGATTTATTCGGCATCCTGCTTAGGATAGCGGTGGCTTGGCCAGTTTGCGCTGTAGCGTGCGTCTATGCATATTCAACGCGCGTGCCGTGGCCGAGATGTTGCCGCCGTGCTCGCGCAATATCTGATGTATATGTTCCCACTCCAGCTTGTCTATCTGGGTCGGCTGCGCCGCGATCGGCGTGAGGCTGTCCGGGGCATGGGAGAAGGCCGCGACGATCTGGTCGGCATTGGCCGGTTTGGCCAGATATTGCGTGGCGCCCAGCTTGATGCCTTCCACTGCGGTGATGATGCTGGCATAGCCGGTCAAGATCACGATACGGGTATTGGGGTCTAGCTCATGTAACAACTTCACCAGCACCAAACCCGGCGCACCGCCCATCTTTAAATCCACTACCGCGAATTCCGGTGGGTTCTCTTGCGCCAGCGGCACAGCTTGTTCCACGCTATGTGCCACGCTGACGCAATAGCCTCGTTTTTGCAGTGCCGCTTTGAGCACGGCGCAAAAGGTCACATCGTCATCGACTAACAGCAGGGAGGCGGAATCTTCGCAGTTCATCTTTACGCGTTTGCCAAAGGCAGTGTCAGTTCAGTGGTCGCGCCACCGGCGGGATTGTTGGTTAAGCTTACCGTGCCGCCTAAGCGTTCTATGGTGGCATTGGCGAGGAATAGCCCCAGTCCACGGCCTTCCTTCTTGGTGGTAAAGAAGGCCGCCCCGGCTTGTTGTGCGACCTCGTCGCTCAAGCCGGGACCGTGGTCGGTGATGGTGAGGATGAAATGGCTGGCATCGCAGCGCGCCATGATCTCTATGCCTTCCGGGCTGGCATCCGCCGCGTTGTTGAGCAGATTCATCAGCGCGGCGCGCACGGTGGCATCAACATTCAATTCACCGTGATAGGCCTTGTTCAGGTATTGATAGCGGGCGGTGGGGCGTAGCAGCTGCCATTCATCCAACAACGTCGCCATCATCAAATCTACTGCTTGCCAAGTGCTGTCGCCATCCTGTTGGGCATTGCTGAGTATCTTGTCGAGGATACGTTTGCAGCCGCGCACCTGCTCGTCAAGTATGTTCAGGCTGTCGCGCAACTCACTTGGTCCATCCTTTAAGTCGTGCTGCAATTCGTTGATGACCACCGCCATGGTGGACAGCGGCGTACCCATTTCGTGTGCCGCGCCGGCGGCCTGTGTACCCAGTGCCACGATACGTTCGTTGCGCAGCACCGCCTCGCGGACTCTTGCCAACTGTTCGTCACGCTTACGCACCGCCTGCGCCATCTGCGTGACGAAATACGCCACCACCACCGCGCTGATGAAAAAGCCCAGCCACATGCCCAGCACATGCGTGGTGAACGCGCTGTCGCTGTTGTGCTCGTGATGGTTGTGCGGCAAAGGCTGGTAATAGAACATCAGGGTGCTGTAACAGGCGGCGGTGAGCAGCGCCATGCCCCAGGTGTAGCGCTGCGGCAGGGTCGCGGCGGCGATCACCAGCGGCAATAGGAACAGCGAGATGAAGGGATTGGTCGAGCCGCCGCCGAAATACAGCAACACGCTCAGGGCTATCACGTCCACGCACAGTTGCGCGAACAGCTCCGGGTTGCTCACTGGCCGTGTGCTGCGCAGACGCAGCCAAGTGAATAGATTGACGAGGGCCAGTGTGGCGATGGTCAGCAGCATAGGCTGAGTATCCAGCTGCATCTCCAAAAACTGCCAGACGCAGGCCAGCGTCAATAATTGTGCGGCGACTGCCACACTGCGCAGTATCACCAAGCGACGCAGTTGCGCGTAGCCAGGTAGGGAGGAGATGAGGGTGTTTTGCATGGGGCGCGATTGTAAAGGTTGGTGGTGCGGCACGGGTGCGACAAAATGTCGCAGCAGCAGTCTAGCGCTACCAGTATAATTTTCGGTTCGTCGTTAACCTTATCGAGAGTACATCATGCAAAAGTCCCATTTTAGTCTGGCCGTATTGGCCGCGAGTCTGTTCAGCGCCGTTGCCTTCGCGGGTGACATCCAGATCGAGAAAGCCAGCGTGCGCGCCACTGCACCGGGTCAGGAGACCGCGATGGGTGACTTGCATATCGTGAGCAAGCAGGCGGCTAAGCTGGTGGCAGTGTCCACGCCAGCAGCTCAGAGTGTGGAGCTGCATCATATGAGTACCGACAACGGCATGATGACCATGCGCGAAGTCAAAGACATCGAGTTACCAGCCGGCAAGACTGTCGATCTGGGCGAGAGCGGTTATCACCTCATGCTGATGGGTCTGAAGCGCCCTATCCAAGCGGGTAAGACCGTGCCGTTCACAATCACTGTGCAGTTGGCCAACAAGAAGACCGTGAAGCTGGACGTGGATGCGCAGGTCACGCCCCTGATTGAGATCAAGGATGAGATGGGCGATCACGAACATATGCACATGCATCACCACTAAGCGCAGGACACAACATGTTGCGCGGCGTGCTCATTACACTATTGCTGTTGCTTGCCGGGCCAGCGTTGGCGGGCGTGAATGATGTCATCGTTCAAAGCGCATGGCTGCATGAAACCGTCAAAGGTCAGCAAGAAGTGAGCGTGCGCCTCACGCTCAGTGTCGCTAAACATAGCCGTTTACTGGCGCTGAGCAGTCCGGTCGCGGCTGGCGGAGAGATACGACGCTTTGTGCGTGAGCACGGCAAGATGGAGAAGCGTGCTGTGGCGAGTCTCAAGTTGCCAGCTCGCAGTACCGTCAACTTCGGCATGCGCAACGTTGATCTGATGCTGACCGGACTTCAGCAGCGCCTCAACGAAGGCGAGCATGTGAGTATCAAGTTGTTGCTAGAGATGGAAGGCCAGCCGCAGGAGATCAATGTGCAAGCCGAGGTGCGTGCCGCCGATCTGAGTTATCAGCAGTTTTGATGTGCCGGTCTCGCCTTGTAAACAGGGCAAATCGAGCTTTAAAAAACCGGCTATCCAGTAAGCACTGACTTTTAGCGTAAGGGCGGCAAGTTGCCGCCCTTACGCTTTCTTCTGGTGTAGAATCGCCGGCGATTTTCTTCAAGGAATTAACCATGCCATTGACGCCCTCCAGCGCCGCACAAAAAGCCCGCACCCTGTCCGAAGCACTGCCCTACATCCAGCGTTTCTTTGACAAGACCATCGTCATCAAATACGGCGGCAACGCCATGACTGATCCCGCGCTGCAAGAAGGTTTTGCGCGCGACGTGGTACTGCTCAAGCTAGTCGGCATGAATCCGGTGATCGTGCATGGCGGCGGCCCGCAGATCAACGACCTGCTGAAGAAGGTGGGTAAGCAGGGCGAGTTTATCCAAGGCATGCGCGTCACCGACGAAGAGACCATGGACGTGGTCGAGATGGTGCTGGGCAAAGTCAACAAGGACATCGTCAACCTCATCAACCGCTATGGCGGCAAGGCAGTTGGCTTGACCGGGCAGGACGGTGGTTTTATCCGCGCCGAGAAGCTGTTGCTGGAAAGCACCACTGAACCGGGCAAGATGCTGGACATTGGTCTGGTTGGCGACATCAATAAGATCGATCCCGCCATCATCACCTTCCTCGATTCCGGCGACTTCATTCCCGTCATCGCACCTATTGGTGTGTCGCCCAATGGCGAGACGCTGAACATCAATGCGGACGTGGTGGCAGGCAAGTTGGCGGAAGTGCTGCATGCAGAGAAACTGGTGTTGTTGACCAACACGCCGGGCGTGCTGGACCAGAATGGCAACCTGCTCACCGGACTCACGCCCAAACAGATCGACGACCTAGTGGCGGACGGAACATTGTCCGGCGGCATGCTGCCCAAGATCAGCTCGGCGCTGGATGCCGCGCGCGGCGGGGTGCGTTCAGTGCATATCATCGACGGCCGCGTGGAACATGCGCTGCTGCTGGAGATACTGACCGACGAAGGCGTGGGCACGCTGATCAAAAGTAAGTGATAAAGCGCAATGTTGGGAGCGAGGAAAATCCAAAATTTCTAAGCCAGACTAGGCGCGCGCGAAAAATCGCAGCGCAGCATATGCGATATATGTAAGCAAGATTTTTTGAGCGCAACAACGTATGGCGACGAAATTATGGATTTTTGATCTGGACAACACCTTGCATGATGCCTCGGCGCATGTGTTCCCGCATATCAATCGCAGCATGACAGCCTATCTGCAACACCATCTGCAATTGGATGAAGCGGCGGCCAACGCGCTGCGCATAGATTACTGGCAGCGTTACGGCGCGACCATGAGCGGCATGATGAAGCACCACGCTACTGACCCCGATCATTTTTTGTGGCATACCCATCAGTTTCCCGATTTGGCGAACATGGTGTTGCGCGAACCGCGCTTGCGTCATGTGCTGCAACATCTGCCGGGGCGCAAGGTGTTGTTCTCGAATGCGCCCCAGCACTATGCGCATGCGGTGTTGAAGCTGCTGCGCATAGATGATCAGTTTGATGACGTGATGGCGGTGGAGCACACCGGCTATCGCCCCAAGCCGCACCCTTTCGGCTTTATGCGCCTGATGCGCGAGCAGCGTGTCAGAGCCAGTCAGTGTGTGATGGTGGAAGACAGTCTGGAGAATTTGCGTACCGCCAAGAAGTTGGGGATGCGCACGGTATGGGTTCATGCAGGCCAGCAGAACGAGGCTTGTGTGGATGTGAAAGTGAAGCATGTGATGCAGCTGGCTACGATGCTGCACAGAATAATCTGAGGAAATAACATGGCCGCAAAACCAGGCGAAAGAAAGTTACAGATACTGCAAACCGTCGCGCATATGCTGGAGCAGCCCAAGGGTGAGAAGATCACCACCGCCGCACTGGCCGCCAAGCTGGAGTTATCCGAGGCCGCGCTGTATCGCCACTTCGCCAGCAAGGCGCAGATGTTCGAAGGTCTGATCGAGTTCATCGAGCAGACCGTGTTCGGCCTCATCAACAAAATCACCCAGGAAGAAAAGAGCGGCCTCAAGCAGGTTGAGGCCATTGTTTCCATGCTGCTGGTGTTCGCGCAGAAGAATCGCGGCATGACCCGTGTGCTGATCGGCGATGCGCTGGTCAACGAAGACGACAGATTGCAAGTACGCATCAATCAGCTGCTGGACCGTATCGAAGCCACGCTCAAGCAATCGCTGCGCATGGCCGCGACCCAAGGCGAGATGGGCGAGGCCGTGGATGTCGGCGCGCATGCCAATCTGCTGGTGTGCTATGTGATAGGCCGTTGGCATCAGTTCGGCAAAAGCGGATTCAGCCGCGAACCTATGGCGCAGTGGTCCGCTCAGCTGGCCATCCTGCTCAATCAACAAAACTAAGGACACACCATGATCTTGATACTTGGCGCTAATGTCGATCAGAACGCCCCCGACTACAAACAACTCTTGGCGCAACTCGCTGCGATGCCGGGCATACAGACGCGCGTGCATGTGGAGCGCGGCGCGCAGCAGACCCTTACCGAGATCTATTTGATCGGCAATACCAAGGCATTGGAGATCACCGATATGCAGAGTCTGCCGTGCGTGGAGCGCGTGGTGCGCGTCTCCGAGGAATATCGCATCCTTGGTCGTCATAAGGACGATCAACGCGACACGCATTTCGATTACAACGGCGTGCGCTTCGGTCAGGACACGCTGAACGTGTTCGCCGGATTGTGCGCGGTGGACAATCGCGAGCACGTCGAACTAATGATGAAAGCGGTACGCGACAACGGTCAGCAGTGCACGCGCATGGGCGCGTATAAGCCACGCACCAGCCCGTATGCTTTCCAAGGCCACGGCAAGAGCTGTCTGAACTATGTGTTCGAATTGGCGGGCAAGTACGACATCAAAGTCATCGCCATGGAGATCACCCACGAGTCGCACCTCAACGAAATAAAAGAGGCCCTGCATCAGACCGGCAACCCGACCGGCGTGATGTTGCAGATCGGCACGCGCAACACGCAGAACTTCGAGTTGCTCAAGATCGTTGGCCGTCAGACCGAGTTGCCGGTGCTGCTCAAGCGCGGCTTCGGAATTACGCTGGATGAATCGCTCAACGCTGCGGAATATCTGGCTTCCGAAGGCAACCGTAACGTGGTGTTCGGCCTGCGCGGCATGAAGACCAATATGGGCGACCCGCATCGCAACATGGTCGATTTCGCCCACGTACCGGTCGTCAAACGCCTCACCCGTATGCCAGTCTGCGTAGATCCATCCCACTCGGTTGGCACTAGACAATCATCGCCGGACGGCATCCTCGACGTGATGCACGTCACCGCCCAAGGCGTGCTGGCCGGTGCCAATATGGTGCTAGTGGACTTCCATCCCGCACCGAATATGGCGCTGGTGGATGGCCCGCAAGCCATGCTGCTTAAAGAACTGCCGTACTTCCTGGAAGATGTACAGATCGCCCGCGAGGCCTATCTCAAGCGCGCTGCACTGCGCCAAAAAAAAGCTTGGTAAGTTGCTGGGTAGGGGCTGAATAGCACAGGGGTGTGACGAGAGTCACACCCCTGTTTGCTTGGCTGTTGTAAATGATGAGCGACTTCCATAACACTTCAGAAGTGTTTCTAATCATCTACAGATTGTAGATCGCGACATAGTGCGTGGTTTCTTTTTGCTCATTCTTGACGGCGGTGATGACCATGCCGATGGGAAATTCGTGGCCGCGCATATCTTTGATACGCGTCTCGCCCACCCACGAGCCGTGGATGAGCAGCTGGTGCCACATCTGTTTGTAGTACTCCTGACCATAGCGTCCGGTCTTGAGCATACGCGTGTGCTTGCCGATCACGTCTGCTGGTTTGAAGCCGGTGTAATTGAGGAAGGCTTGGTTGGCTTTGAGTATGGTGCCTTGGGTGTCGGTGATGAGGATGGGATCTTTGCTTTCAAATACCAATGAAACGAGACGCAGGTCATCTTCGGTGCGTTTGAGCTCCTCGATGTAGCGGCACAGCGGCCGGAACACCAGTAAGTAGAAGATAGGAAAAATCAGCGCGGACAATAAAGTCGAGTCGAGCAGGAAAGTGGTCAGCTTGGGCATGGCGGGCAGGCGGTCCAAGAGGAACATCACCAGCAGTTCGATGACGAATACCGATCCTGCCAATACTGCTAGCAGTCGCGTGACCGACTGTAGACGCTTCGTCTGTAGTGCAGAAAGTTCGTGAGGCATGTTGGGCTCCCTGTTATTGAGCAGCAGCAACTTGTGTGGGCTTGGCAATTGAATGCGCTTGGCTAGCACCTAAATTGTGTGTTGTATTCCGGCTGCAAGTGAGGCGAGACAATCATACATCCACAATATGCCCTTGGCACTTCTATCACCGTAGTTTTGTGCAGATGAATGGGCGTTCTATGCAGTGCCATTTGACAATGGTGTATCGGCCAGACAGCATGCCGCCCTATTTACAATCTTCAGCATGGAATACGTATGAGTATTTGGAACGAACGTTACGCCGGTGAGCACTACCATTTCGGCACCGAGCCGAATGCATTTTTGTTACGCCAACAGCCTCGGCTCAAGCCCGGTGAGCAGGTGCTTGCCATCGCCGACGGCGAAGGGCGCAATGGGGTGTGGCTGGCGCAGCAAGGCTTGCAGGTGGTGGCGGTGGATTCGTCGGATGTGGCGATAGCCAAGGCAAAAAAATTGGCGCAGCAGCGCGGTGTGTCCGTGCAGTTCGAGCTGGCCGATTTGATGCAGTGGGATTGGGGGGTGGCGCGTTATGACGTGGTGGTGGGCATCTTTATCCAGTTTGCGCCGCCCGCTGAGCGTGAGCAGATGTTCGCACGCATCCAGCAATGTCTCAAGCCCGGTGGCTTATTGTTGCTGGAAGGCTATGCGCCGCGCCAGATCGGTTACAAGACTGGCGGGCCATCGCAGGCGGAGAACCTCTATACCGTGGCACTGTTGCGCGAGGCATTCGCCGCTATGGACATCATAGCGTTGCGCGACTACGACGCGGAGATAGAAGAAGGTCCCGGTCACAAAGGCATGTCGGCGCTGGTCGATCTGGTGG
>JAVHRA010000225.1:0-8367 GCA_036171395.1 Gallionella sp.
CGACAAGTGGTGCATCTACCCGATGTACGACTACACGCACTGCATCTCCGACGCGTTGGAAGGCATCACGCACTCCATCTGCACCTTGGAATTTGAAGACCACCGCCCGCTGTACGACTGGGTGCTGGACAACCTCACCATCCCTTGTCATCCGCGCCAATACGAATTTTCGCGTCTGGAGTTGCACTACACCATCACCAGCAAACGCAAGCTGTTGCAGTTGGTAAACGAGAAGAAGGTAAGCGGCTGGGATGATCCGCGCATGCCCACCATCAGCGGCATGCGTAGGCGCGGATATACGCCAGAAGGAATCCGCGAGTTCGCCAAGCGCGTCGGCGTGTCTAAGAGTGAGAACAGCGTGGATATGGCCATCATGGAAGGCGCAATCCGTGAAGACTTGGAGCTGCGCGCGCCGCGCGTGATGGCCATCCTCAATCCGCTCAAGGTCACCATCACCAATGCTGACGGCGCGCTGACCCGCGAGGCCGACTTCCATCCCCATATGCCCGAGTTGGGCAAACGTGTCGTGCCCTTTAGTGCCTCTTTGCTCATCGAAGCAGACGACTTTGCCGAAGTGCCGCCCGCCGGTTGGAAGCGTCTGACACTGGGCGGCGAAATTCGTTTACGCCACAGTTATGTGATGCGTTGCGACGAGGCGATCAAGGATGCGGCAGGCAAGGTCATCGAACTCAAGTGCAGCATAGACCACGCCACGTTGGGTAAGAATCCTGAAGGCCGCAAGGTCAAGGGCGTGATCCACTTCCTGTCGCGTGAACATGCGTTGCCGGCTGAGATGCGTTTGTATGATCGCTTGTTCAGTGTGTCTGAACCGGATGCGGATAAAGACATTGATTTTTGCGATTATCTGAACCCCACTTCACTAACTATCGTGCAAGGTTGGGTCGAGGCGGCAGTGAAAGATGCTGCACCCGAGACGCGTTACCAGTTTGAGCGCCTAGGCTATTTCTGTACCGACCGACGCGACCATCAGGCGGGCGGCAAGCTGGTGTTCAATCGCACCGTGACGCTGAAGGATTCTTGGACCAAGGAGTAGCACATGAACGAAGAGATCATCGTAAGCAGTGATGCGCAGCTGACGTCTTTGAAGAGCCTGACCCAGGTGGTTTATATCTTGTACGCCTTGTCTTACTTCACCGGCGTCACCGCCATCGTCGGCATCATCATCAACTACGTGAAGAAGGATGAGGTTGCGGGCACCTGGCTGGAGAGCCATTTCCGCTGGCAGATACGCACTTTCTGGTTCAGCTTGTTATGGGCCGTGATCGGCTGGCTAACGCTGCTAATTCTGGTCGGTTTCGTGATTCTGTTCGCTAACTTCTGTTGGCTCATCTACCGCATCGTCAAAGGTTGGCTCAACCTCAACGACAACAAGCCCATGAGCTTCTGAATACATGCTAAAGATCTACAACACGCTGGCGCGTGACAAGCAGGACTTTCAACCGTTGATTCCCAACACCGTGCGTATGTATGTGTGCGGCATGACCGTGTACGACTACTGCCACCTAGGCCACGCGCGCGTGATGGTAGTTTTCGATATGGTGTATCGCTGGTTCAAGGCCAGCGGTTACGACATCACCTACGTGCGCAACATCACCGACATCGACGACAAAATCATCAAGCGCGCCGCGCACAACGGCGAGTCCATACACGCGCTGACGCAACGCTTTATCGATGCGATGCATGAGGATGCCGACGCATTGGGCGTGCAGCGTCCCGACCACGAGCCACGTGCCACCCAGTATGTAACGCAGATGCTGGACATGATTGCCAAGCTGGAAGCCAATGGGCTGGCGTATCAAGCCGCCGATGGCGATGTGAATTACGCGGTGCGTAAGTTCGACGGCTATGGCAAGTTGTCGGGCAAATCGCTAGAAGATTTGCGCGCGGGCGAGCGCGTGGACGTGGCTGAGAACAAGAACGACCCGCTCGACTTCGTGTTGTGGAAACACGCCAAGCCGGATGAAGCCGCCGAAGTGCAATGGGACTCAAAATGGGGCAAGGGTCGCCCGGGTTGGCATATCGAATGTTCGGCGATGGGCAGCGACTTGCTGGGTGAGCGTTTCGATATTCACGGCGGCGGCGCAGACTTGCAGTTCCCGCATCACGAGAATGAGATCGCCCAGAGTGAAGGCGCACACCAGTGTCAGTATGTGAATTACTGGATGCACAACGGCTTCGTCAATGTCGATAAAGAGAAGATGTCCAAGAGTCTGGGTAACTTCTTCACCATCCGCGAAGTGTTGAAAAAATACGATGCCGAAGTGGTGCGTTTCTTTATCTTGCGCGCTCATTACCGCAGCCCGTTGAATTACTCCGACGCACATTTGGATGATGCCAAGGTCGCGTTGACCCGGCTCTACACAGCTTTGAAAACCTCATCCGTTCGTGCTGAGCCAGCCGAAGCACAAGAACGTAACCCTTCGACAAGTTCGGGGCGAATGGGCTTGGTGAATTGGAATGAAACTTACGCGGCGCGTTTCAAAGCCGCGATGGACGACGACTTCAATACCCCCGAAGCGGTCGCCGTGTTGTTCGACTTGGCGAATGAAGTGAATCGCACGCAATCAGCAGAATCGGCCGCTCAACTCAAAGCGCTGGCTGGCGTGTTGGGTTTGTTGCAGCGTGACGCACAAGTTTTCTTGCAGGGTGGCGTGGGCGAGAATGGCTTGGATGATGCAGCGATTGCCGCTCAGATCGCTGCACGTGTCGCCGCTAAGTCTGCCAAGGACTATGCCGAAGCCGACCGTATCCGCAAAGCGTTATTGGCGGCGGGTATCGTATTAGAGGATACGGCTGCGGGGACGACTTGGCGGAGAGCTTAAGGAAGTTTGCCCGCTGATACCATACGATTGAAAAGGATGTTGGGAGATATCCAGACCACTATGTCATCGAAGCCACCTTGAACTAGGTCGTGACTAGTGAAGTGGTTGTTATTGTTTGTCGCAACATTATCTAGCTCGTCGCCAGTTGCAGAATTTGGCGGATTTCCACCTGCTGGTACGTATGCACCTAGCCCATTTGATCCATGCGATACGACAATGGCAGGCACTCCAGCCGCAACGTTTTTATCTGTTGATGCGCTAGTGAGCCCAACATCTAGATTGGGGATGGAATTTAATTGGAAGTTAGCAACTGAGAATACTGGTGTAACACGATAGGTGAAACGTTGCCCCCATGCATCTGTTTCATTGACCCCCAACGTAACCCAAGGTAATACCCCGCCGTTTGCATTTGTTGGACAGCTGTTTTTCTCTGTGCCTGCGCCATTAGATACCCCAGGTATTGTTGCTATCGTGCCGTCTGCGGGGCAAGGTAGGCGATTATTCAAGACTGAGAATCCAATTAAAGCTTGCTGGATATCCGCAAGTTGTTTGCGAGTTTCGCTAATGCGTCGTTGTTCTATCTGGCTAGAAATTGTGGGCAGTAAACCACCCAAGACCAATGCCACTATCATCAAGACCATGGCGATCTCGATTAAAGTAAAACCGTGAGTTATTTTATATTGCATGGTCGTTTTCATTTGCAGTTCACTCTTGCGTCTAAGCACAGGACTAGATCGTTGACAGTCTTGAAATTAGTGTCACCAATTGAGTTGGTTGTAAATGCGTTACTGGGGGTGGGATTGTTATGCACATTCGCACCTTCTAGATAGGAACTCGGCATCGATGGATTACGCACTTGTGTACCTATTGGACTTCTTGCAGCGATGACGGCAGCACGGTAATTTCCGATTCCGTTAATTCGCATACTTGCGCCAGCACCACTTCCCCCTACCCCAGGTTGATAAGCATCATCAACTTGGTAGAACACTAAATATTTCCAATCCTGCCAATAAGGCGTTTGAAATAGCGCATCACAGCGCACCGCTTGGTCTGAGTTGTTGGTGGCTATTTCATTTGCTAATTCGCTAGCGAGTGCGGTTAGCGTGGCATTGAGATTGGTTTGCACGCTGTTGTTGCTAGGGTTGCCGTTAATGGTGTCGCACATATTGTTGTTTTGTGCTTTGTCGCCAGCCTGTTTGCCAGGACTTGTTACCGCAGTGCTTAGCGGGGGGGTGGTGGGTTGGGCATTGCGTAAGTCTTTGGCGGCATCTTCTAATGTTTTGCCTGCGTTATCTAACGCGTTGCCGTTGTTATTGTTGGTGATGCAGGCATTCACTTGGCTTTGTAAGCTGTCCAACGCCGCCAAAAAATCTTGAATTTTGTTGTTGTTAATCGGTTTTTGATAAGGGATACGGCCAAAGCGGGTGTTGTTTACACCCGATAAATACCAGTTTTGTACCGGAACCGCCCAAGGATACCTTTGGCCATTCGATGCGGCGTAATTATCTAGGCAAGCTTTTGCTTCGCGCGCGATACGCATCTCTACAGGCTGTAAAAGCTGTTCCCGAGTGATAAGTAACAGTTGGTCGTTGATCAAATTATTGCTTGGGGCGCCGGCTTGATAATTGGTGTTAGGTGTTGCTGCCGTACTGGCCATTGCATTGTTACTGTCCAGATAATTAGCTGCGCACCAACTTTCCGGTACAGCCGTTCCTGAAAGTGTTGTTCCATTCAAGCTGTTGCACACGGCTGTCTTAGTAGTAGAACGACTATCACCCGTGAGCGGGGGGCCCGCTGAGAATATGATCGCGACATTATTGTTAGTGGTTTGTGTGCCTGTGATATCCAAGGTGCCAACGGTGTCGCTGTTGATGTGATTGGAATTGTCATCGCGAAAATTTGGCGAGAGCGCATACCAAAGTCGCTCTCCTTGTGCATCGCGTAAGTCGCTCAAGCCTAGCGTCTTCCAAGGTAAGAGGCCGATATAACTTGGGCAATCATTGCCAACCAACAGATCTGCGATGCCATCATCGGGTACATTTGTTCCGACGATATTGGTGATTTGGTCAGGACAAGGCAGGCTGCCAGGCAGGGTGATATCAGTTGCGGCGCGTCCTATCAGCGCCTCTTTCGCCTGCGCCAATGCGGCAGAGGTTTGTTGTTGGCGGGTGTTATTAAGTGCTGCGGAGTTCAGTGAGCCTACCAATATGCTTGCTATGCCTATCACCATGATCACGAGCATGATCAATAGTGCGGCACCACGTTGAGCTTGTTGGCGGGTCGGTATGCAGCGAGACATGATGTTCAGCGCGGGGCACCGCTACCTGTGTCGACATTGATTTGCTGACCGACTTTGACGGTGATGGCACGCGCTTTGTTGGGAATGGAAAACGGTACGCTGCCGGGGTTGTGTTCATCACTTGGGCCGATTTTTTGCGGTACGCCATTGATCCATGCGGTGCGTGAACCGCCATTCTTCTGCACGATGCCGTTGAGCATCAGACTGTCCGGCGCGGCGTTGTCGCCTTCATTAAACTTGCCGTAGTTGAATTGTTGACGTTGTTCCGGCGTGAAGAACAGGCGACCGAGTTGAGCCTGTTCCGCTTGAGCTAACGGGGTAACCAGAAGAGTGAAACTCAATATGTTGAGGATAGGCAGCATCTTCATGGCGTCATACTCCTGTTCCTAAGGGTGATCCACCCGCCGTTGCATTCAGCATGCAGCTGTGTGGATAGGCTCGTGCTTCCGCTCGCACTCCGCACGATGCTGCATTCATCTAATTGATACCAACCTTTGATTTGGGTGCGTAGTGCATCGTAAAAGTCAAACAGTTGTGTTTCGTGCAATAGATCAAGTCGTAATTTCATCTCGCTGTATTTGAGCTCGAAATTGCCGCTGTCTATGGCAGGTTGGGCAACATAGGGTTTTTGTGGGCCAATGTTGTAGTGCATATCCGCAACCAGCTTTTGTTCGCGCATGTGTTCAAGATTCTCAACCCAATCTAACCGCGACTCGTTGCCGATCAGATGCTGAGCGACGGCGGCGGCGTATTCATCGCGGTAGTCAATCAGATTGTCGTAGTCTTGTTTAGCATCGTTCAAACCAGTTTGCGCCGTCCGCAACTGTTGCTGTGCGGAATCCCAGTTCTGCCTAGCGATTTCGGATTGTCTGTCGCTGAAGTAGATGAGTAGCAAGCTGCAGCAGATTGCGATAGACAGAGTGATCAAGCTACTGCGCATCACTTTTATATCGCTCTTGGTGATCTTCATGATGCCGGTCTCCATACCAACTTGAGTGTGATATTACGACTTTTATCTGTGCTGTCAGTTGTATTAGATAAACTGCCCTGCGGGCTGATATCCAAAGGCTGGTCGATGATAATGACTAGATAGCCTTGTTTCTCCAGCGCAGATTTGAATTGATCTAAATATTCCAGTGCGTTGCGAGTATTGACTATGCTGTCGTCTAAGTGTGCCTTGAGGGTCAGGACTTGCGCGCGAATATCCGCAGCAGTATTGGCCGCGACAGGCTCGGTGGCACTGGTCTTCCATGACAATTCATCTAGCTGCACTTTGCTAAAGCTGTTCATCACCTTACTTAAAGGGATGATGAATTCTTGCGGCGTGCTGGAGTGTTGCAGCAAGGTTCGTAGTGTGGTCACGGCTGTTTTGATATCACTCGGAGAGACATCGCTCTTAGGCATGGCCGCCAGCACGCGGTCTGTTTCGAGCTTAATGTTTTGCGCACGTTGCAGGGTCATATCAACCTCCTGCTGGTCGTGTACATCTTGCATTTGTGTTGCTTGCAAAGACCATAACAAGCTGGCCACGACCAATCCGATGCTGGTCCAGAACAGGGTGCGGCGTAGTTGCCACAGCTGGTAGTAATGGGTGTGCTCGGCGTTGCCGTATTGGCTCTTGGGTTGTTTCTCGGCCAGTTGCTGCAAGAACACATGATTGGCGTCAGAGTCTCGTGTCTGCGCATCGCTACCGAGCTTTTTGGCTAGCGTGGCAAGATCGACAAAGTCGTAGCGCATGTCCTCGCTGCGCGGTAAGCGGGTTTGCAGTTCGATCAGATCGTTGCTATGTCCGACGATGCGCACGTCCAACACCTGTCCGGCAGGCAATAAGCTGAGACTCTTGAGGTATTGATAGGTGCGGCCTAACTCCTCAGCTACTGCATCTTGGAAGTTGAGTCCTTTGGTGATGGGCGTCAAACGCGAAATCTGTAATCGATGCGAGCTAAAGTAAGTCTCGCGCAACCCCGCAAACTTGTTCCAGGTAATAAGCAAGAGGTGATTAGATGGGTGGTCTTGTACCAAGGGTAGGCTGATCTGCGGTACCGAGTAGATGCCAGCCAGCGGTATCTTGTGCGCCAGCAGGATATCAACCCAAGGCGTCACCAAGCTAGGGTTAGTCAGCGCCGAGAACAGCATCTCGTCGTCGCGGCGACCGGTATTCTGACGCTGGAGTAAGGTCGCTTGCTGGAATGGTGTGCCACGGTAGAACTGATCAAATTTACGCTTGATCAGAGCGCGATGATTGTTGCCGCTTAGATGGGGGGTGACTTCCAGACGGAAGTCCTCTTCGATCAAATCGGTTAGTAGGTAGGTCGGACATTTGATGTGCTTGAGGAAGTCCGCGAAGTCCGCCCTATCATCCGCCGAGTCACCAAACTCGCGGCGTTCCGTAGTCTTGCCGCCCACCAAGCGTTGGGCGTGCAGATGATTGGTGCTGAGTAGTAGCAGTAAACAGTTCTTCATCAGAATTTCACCTTGCCGATGATGTCGTAAATAGGCGAGAGCACCGAGAGCATGACCCAGCCCAGTATGATGCCGAGGATAATGGTCATGGCAGGCTCTATCATGACCTGTACCTTTTTAATCGACTCGCGCACGTCTCGGTCGTAGAAATAGCTGACGTTGAGCAGCGCCTTATCCAGTGAGCCGGTTGATTCACCCACTTTGAGCATCCGTATCACCAGTGCCGGGAACATGCGCGTGTTCTGAAAGCTCTGCGTCAGATTTTTACCGGACTCGATCTCTTGCGTTACTTCGTCCAATGATCTGGCAATCGCTAGGTTATTGACCACATCACGCGAGTTGTGAATGCAGTCCAAAATGCTAATGCCTGAGCCATACATCATGGCAAAAGTATTCGCGAAACGCGCCAGGATAATCTTGCGCAGGATGGGGCCGATTACCCACATGTCCAATTTGAGTTTATCGAAGCGCAGCCGCATTTCGTCACTGGAGTTGATTAAAAGCGTGATGACGATGGGTGTCACGATGGGCAGGGCGATGACCACATACCAATAGTTGACGAAAAATCCCGAGGTGGCCAATAGCATACGGGTTTGGATGGGAATCTCTTGGCCCATCCCTTTGATGAAAGTGACCAGTTGTGGCACCAAATAGATCATCAGGAAGATGGTGATACCCAATACGATGGTGCCAACGAAGGCGGGGTACATCAGGATAGTTTTGGTGTGAGATGCCATCTCATCTTGCCACTTGAGCGAGTCG
>JAVHRA010000226.1:0-8347 GCA_036171395.1 Gallionella sp.
CTGCCAGCGCATTCATCACGCTCAGATACAAACAACTCACCACAAAAACTTGCCCCACTCTTGATGATTTTTGACTCATTCCCCGCCCCTATAATTAAATTGGCTATACGATTTTCAAAGCGCGCGGAATATAACGATTAAAAACCCTACTGAATATGTGACATATTGTCGCACCCATGATCTGGTTGGTTTTGTAGATGTAACTAACTGGACTACTCGTTTTTAGAATGGTGAATTTATCTGTGACAGCAGTGGGGGCTATACGAAAAATTTGTACTCCCACGGTATGCTCAAGTCCTCGGCGTTAAGCCTAACTTCACGCGCTTTATTAGCATCCGCAATAACCACCAAAATTGATCTCGTGCGGTTTTATAGGCGAAAAAAACCGCCCGTAACGGGGCGGTTTTTTTAGTGAGTGACTAAGTTTTAGTGGAACAAAACAATAGCTTTGTTAAGCGTAATCCATAGGCCAATGACGATAGGAATGCCGACGGCGGTCCACGCCAGTGAAGCCGCAACATCCAAGCCGCCATGGGTGATACCGAAGGAACCGACCACGATGGGTTCTCCCGCTGCTTTGTCGTGCTGTGCCTCTTCGATGGCTTGCAACTCGGCTTCGCTCAGATGCCACTTTTTATCTACCGGTTTGATGAACCAGTTAGCGATGAAGCCCAAGACCAAGAAGCTCGCCAGGATGTACATGGTGAAGTCGTAAACCTGCTGGCGCGGCACGCCTGCGGCAATCTGTGCCTCACGAATATAAGTTACCACTACCGGCCCAATGATGCCGGCGGTCGCCCAAGCAGTCAGCAAACGACCGTGGATCGCGCCTACGAACTGAGTGCCAAACATGTCGGCCAGATACGCCGGCACCGTGGCGAAGCCGCCGCCATACATGGATAGAATGACGCAGAAGAAGACCACGAACAACGCTTGGTGACCGGAGTGCGCCGCCCATGGCGACAAGGCGTACATGGCGATACCAAGGGCAAAGAAGATGAAGTAGGTGTTCTTGCGACCAAGCTTGTCAGATAGCGACGCCCAGAAAAAACGCCCCAAGATATTGAACAGCGACAGCAGTCCCGCGAAGCCGGCGGCCAATGCTGCAATCGCAGTCTTCTGGTCGTGATCGAGATCGGCGAAACCAATTTCGGGATGCCCCAACAACCCGCCACCGAAGATCTCTTGTAGCATCGGTGAAGCCATCCCGAGCACACCGATACCCGCACTGACATTGAGACACAACACCGCCCAGATCAACCAGAACTGCGGTGTCTTGTGTGCGTTCTTAAGATGCACGTTGTTGTCTGAAATCAAGGCATGACGCTCTTCCGGTAAGCTCCAACCTGCCAGCTTCCAACCGACTGGCGGGATGCGATAACCGAATGCGCCTATGGTCATCGCAATGAAGTAGACCACGCCCATCACCGCAAAAGTCTGCCACACCCCCACGCTGGTTTCGGTGTGGAAATATTCCATCAATGAGTTAGCCAGCGGCGCGCCTATCATTGCGCCACCTCCGAAACCCATAATGGCCATGCCGGTCGCCATGCCGCGTTTATCTGGGAACCATTTGATCAGCGTGGACACAGGCGAAATATAGCCCAGCCCCAAGCCTATGCCGCCAATAAAGCCAGAACCTAACCACAACAACCAGAGCTGATGTTCATGCACACCGTAGGCGGAGATAAGCAGACCACCTCCCCAACACAATGCGGCAACGAAACCCGCCTTGCGTGGACCGACACGTTCCAGCCAACCGCCCCAGACCGCAGCTGAGATACCCAGCAACAGGAAGAACAAGGTGTACATCCAACTCAATTCGCTGATCTTCCAATCGCAACTGGTGGTGAATAAGGCTTCCAGCAGACCTGCATCCGGTGCGCAGGCGAGCGCTTTGGAGATGCCCAGTGCCTTGGATAAAGGTAACCAAAATACCGAAAAACCATATGCCATACCGATACATAAATGGATGGCCAAAGCGGCGGGAGGAACCAGCCAGCGGTTGAATCCCGCTTTAGCGATGGTGCGCTCTTTGGCGAGCAAGCCTAGCGGCTCGGATGTAGTCTGGATGTCACTCATATTGCGAAACTCCGTAGAAGCTATGTGTTGATGTGAAAAGTGCATTCCGCAATCCTTAACAAGCAGAAGCCAAACGAAAAAAGCCGCGCAGAATACCCGAACGTAGCGCTCTCGCCAATCATCCCCGCCACGTTTTACTCAAGCAGATAGCCACACGATGCAACAGTGACGGCTGTTGCATGTAGAATCTACGCCATATAAATGCGCGCAACCATCCGGCGCGTCTCAGCCCCTCCTAACATTCGGTAGACAGATAAATGAATCAAGATTGGCAGACCTTTTTAACCACCCAACAGGCCGCAATTATTGACGGCGTCGTGCAAAGTTTCGGCAACCAAAGTGCAGAGTTCAAACACGCCGAAAGCGACACGGTCTTGTGTGACCTTAGCCAGTACGGCCTGCTGCGCGTCAGTGGTGAAGATGCACAAAGTTTTCTACAGAATCTATTGAGCAATGACATCCGCAATGTGGATGCGACACATGCGCAACTGAGCAGTTTCAATACTGCCAAGGGCCGCATGCTGGCCGTATTTACCATCTGGCGCGAGGGCGAAGATTATCTGCTGCAACTGCCCGTCGCTATCCTTGAGACATTGCGCAAGAAGCTATCCATGTATGTGCTACGCGCCAAGGTCAAGATCAGCGATGCCAGTAACGAACGCATCTGCTTGGGCTTATCCGGCAAAAACGCAGCAACATTATTGAAGCAACTCGCAGTAGCGCTGCCGCAACAAGAAATGGGCTGCGTACAACACACTGCGCTACATATTTTGCAACTCAGTGCGACACGCTTTCAACTCACTACAACAATGGCGCAAGCGCAAGTTTTATGGGCTACGCTAAGCAAAGATGCACATCCCGTAGGCAGTGTATGTTGGGACTGGCTGAGTATCCGTGCCGGCATCCCCAGCATCGTGCCGCAAACGCAAGAGCAGTTCGTACCGCAGATGGCAAACTTGGATACATTGGGCGGTATCAACTTCAAGAAGGGTTGTTATCCCGGACAAGAAATCGTGGCGCGCATGCATTATCTGGGCAAGCTGAAACGCCGCATGTATCTGGCCCATCTAAATGGCGACGATGCGCCCCAAGCTGGCGAGGAGCTATTCAGCGACGATATGGCCGGCCAAGCCAGTGGCATGATCGCCAACGTCGCCCCTGCCCCCGCAGGCGGCTACGACCTCCTCGCCGTAATACAAACCAGCAGTGCGGAAGGCTACAAGATACGCACCGCCAAAGGTGCGGAACTGAACTTCCTCCCCCTACCCTACACACTCGCTTAGACACTGGAGAATAAGATGACCAAGCCCAGACCACCGCTGACTCGCATCCATCTGTTAGCCGTGGTACTGGCGCTGCTGGTCGTGCTCAATAGCGCCACGCTCAATATATTCAGCACGCTGGATCACGCGCTGTCAGATGTATTGGTGCGCAAAGTTGCGGCCACCCTGAAACCTGATCCCGATATTGTTATCGTCGATATCGACGAGGCCAGTATCGCGGCGATGCAGGAAGTGGCGGGCAGCTGGCCGTGGCCGCGTGCCGTGCATGGCGAATTGGTACAAGGCATAGAACGTCAACAGCCTGCCGCTATCGTGTTTGATATTCTGTTCAGCGAACCGGATCGTTATCGTCCCGAAAGTGATCAGATGTTCAACGAGGTGCTGCACGATACCCACAACGTGTATTTCCCGATGTTGCAGCTGGCGGGGGAGCAGTCCAACGGTGTACCACTGGCGGAACTAGCCAAGGTTAGCGACCTCCCGCATCGCGCTGATGCCGATCAAAGTGCGCATGCCAAATTATTAGTGCCGCAGGCCATAGACCCACAATCTTGGCGCATGGGGTTAATCAACTTCACTGAGGACAAGGACGGCATCGCGCGCCGTTATGACGTGCGCCGCGACATTGGCGGCTGGCAACTGGAGTCGCTACCCGCGCGCTTGACGCGTGAACTGGGTATCAAACTGCCCGAGCAAGACAGTATCGCCTTACATTGGCGCGGCCTGCAGCCGGTGTTCAAACATATCTCTTACAGCGAGTTGTATGCCGACCAGTCGCGCCAGAAACCGCTGCGTGACACTAACGAATTACGCGGCAAGATTGTCGTCATCGGCAGTAGCGCGACCGGTTTACACGACATTCGCGCCACCCCCATCTCCGATCTTTATTGGGGTACTGAGATACTCGCTACCGCCATCGACAATCTCAAGAACCAGCGCCACACCACTGCGGTACCAACTTACAGCGCGCCGCTGTTCGCATTTCTACTCATTGCCTTGCAACTGCCGCTGTTCGCCAGACGCATGGATGCTTTCAAGATCGGCATCGCCTTACTCACCGTCAGTCTAGCCTTGCTCGCCACACAGTATTTTGCTATGACCCGCATGATCAGTCTGGATATGGTCACGCCTTTGTTGTTTGGCTGGCTGTTCTACTTCGGCGCGGCACTGAGTGAGTATCTGCGCGAGAAGGAATCGCGCCAACAGACCGTACGCATGTTCAACCGTTTTCTTGACCCGCGCGTGGTCGAGTCGCTGGTGGCACAAGGCGAGACACCGCAATCGTTAAGTGGACAAGCGCGCGACATCACCGTGTTGTTCTCCGATATACGCGGCTTTACAACCATGTCCGAGAGTCATACACCGGAACAGATCGTCTCCCTACTCAACCGCTATTTCAGCTTGCAGGTAGAGATCATCTTCCGTCACGGCGGCACGCTCGATAAATTCATCGGCGATGCCATCATGGCCTTCTGGGGCGCGCCACAGGATGACCCGCAGCATGCTGCTCACGCGGTTGCCGCCGCCATCGAGATGGAAGCCTGCTTACTCAAGTTCAAGGAAGAGTTGGGCGAGGAAGGCAAAGAGTTCGATGTAGGCATAGGCATACATAGTGGCAAGGCGGTGGTGGGTTTTATCGGCTCCAACGAACGCATGGACTACACCGCTATCGGCGACACGGTAAATCTGTCCAGCCGTATCGAAGGATTGACCAAAGGCGTGGCCCGCATCTTGGTCTCAAGTGACACCGTAGAACGCTGCAGTGATGCATTTGACTTTACCCCGACCGGCTCTTATAAAGTCAAAGGCCGAAATAAAGAAGTCGAGTTGTATTTTCCCAAGGTGAGATCATGAAAAGACTACACGCATTACTACTGCTCTGTTGCCTGCCACTGTCGGTATTTGCCGACGCCCCTGCCTACACAGTGCGGCCGACTGAAATCAAACAACAACCCTATAGCGATGCGGCCAGCATCGCCACCTTGCCGGACAAAGCTAGCGTGAACATCGTGCTGCGCAAAGGCGGCTGGGTACAGATCAACAGCACACAAGGCAAGGGCTGGGTGAAGATGCTCAACCTGCGCAGCAGCAGTACTACGACTAAGCAAGGTGACAGCGGTTTGCAGAGTCTATTCAATATGGGACGCAGCGGCAGCAGTGGCATCACCGTGGCAACCGGCGTGCGCGGCCTGTCGGAAGAGGACTTGCAGAACTCACAACCCAATCCAGCCGAGTTGGCCAAACTACAGGGCTACGCCGTCAATAAGAATCAGGCCGAAAAATTTGGCCGCAGCAGCAAGCTCAAAACACAGACACTAGATTACGTGCCTGCGCCTGGCAACTAACGCTCAAGGACGACGATCATGTTTAAACAAAAATTGCTCTGTATCTCCATCGCGCTACTCACCTCCTATTCGGCCTGCGCCTTCGATTTTGATTGGCAAAAAGCGCTCAAGACCGGTGCCGACGTGGTACAGAAAGTGCAACAAGCCAACAAACCATTGAGCGAAGCACAAGAGATAGAACTAGGTCATGGTATTGCCTCTAATTTGCTGGGTGCCTCTCCTTTACTCAATAACAAAGCGCTTCAAGTCTATGTCAATCAGGTGGGCCGCTGGGTGAGCTTATATACCGAACGCCCCGATCTACCTTGGCAGTTTGGTGTATTGGACAGCTCCGACTTGAACGCCTTTGCCACACCCGGCGGTACGATTTTCATCACTAAAGGGCTGATGCAGCATCTGAGCAACGAATCGGAACTGGCAGGCGTGCTGGCACATGAGATGGTGCATGTACTGAGTAAACATCATCTGGCCGCATTACAAAAATCCGCCAAGATGAATATCGCCAGCGACCTTGCCGGACAAGCACTCGATGCAAAAGGCAATCCGATACTGGACAAGGCCATTAAGGCCGGTACGGAAGTCTATGCCAAGGGACTGGATAAGAACGACGAGTTCGAAGCCGATCGCAAAGGCATCGTCATCGCTACCCGAGCGGGTTATGACCCTTATGGTCTGCCCGCAGTATTGCAGATGCTGGATAGCGCCAATGCGCAGGACTCCTCCTTGGCCTTGATGTTCAAGACCCATCCGGCACCGCGCGACAGATTGAATCTGCTAGACCAGATCATGGTCAACAACTTCGATGCTTATGCGGCGCCCAGCCAGACCGACAAGCGCTTCAACAGCGAATTGGCTTTACTCAAATAATTAGGCTGGAGACTGGCGGCCCAGCCAGTCTTGAGTTTGTTGCAGAACCCAGTCCGCGTCATCCAATGGCAAATCATGTCCCGCAGTGGGATGGAGACGAATAGGGCAATTCCAACGCTCAGCGAGCGACACTGAACACCGACAATCCACCAGTCTGTCTTGCTCGCCGCTAAGTAGCAGCACCGGAACGCGTATCGTCTCGATCGCCGCACGATAACTGGCTGCTGCATATAGCTGTCTCAGTGCATTGACACGTGTCACCGGAAACTCCCGGGCATAGCTGTGCCATTGTTCCAATGTTTCGGCTTGCTGTGGGTTAGTAAGCAGATTGCTCGTAAGGTGCAGAATCAATGCTTGTTGCCGGTCCGATGTAGCAAACAACAACGTGGCAAACAGGGCCACATAGTTGGCTGGTCGCAGGCGTTGATAGTAGGGGTTATAAGGTGCAAGGCTGGTGTTAATGAGAACCATGTTCTGCAACTCTTGCGGATAGCGCGCCGCCCAATCTACCGCCACCATCGCGCCCAAGGACATCGCTAATACTTGATAAGGAGGCGGATGCCCCAATGCCTGCAATTGACTGCGGCAAGCTTCCGTCATTTCGTGCACGCTGTTTGGACTACGCTGTTCATAGAGCTTGCCGTTGCCCGGCATATCCGGCGTCACTACCGTGCCGCCCATGGCGTGCTGCAAGCGCACGGGGAAGTCACCCCAGTGTCGCGCCTCACGCATCAAGCCACGCAACAACACCCAGGTTGTCATGATTTATACCAACGCGCGATGGCACGTTCCTGCATGCGCAGACGTGTCGGCCCTTGCACCAACCAATGTTCATGCCCGCTCGCGGCACGCATCAAAAAATCCAGCCACACGGCATGCCTGCGCAACACGCGATGTTGCCTATGTTCGACATGCGGATTGAATAAACCTTGTCTGGAAAAAAATTGCCAAGGATTCTTCTTCACCCATAGCCAAGACCCCATCTCCAGGGTCAGCGGCAGAAAAGTATTGCCGCCCGTACGTTGCGACTCTAGATATAGATAATCCCAGATATCGCCGTGCGTCTGGTACTGCACGCTCTGCGGCTCAAACAGATAACGGTTGTTGGGATAGGTCTGCTGGAATAACTCTTCCAAGCGCAGGATGTCGGCCAGATGATCGATGGGATGCATGCTATGTGCATGCGGAAACCAGATACGATCGCGTGCGCCAAAGCCGGAATGACAATCGATGGCGATACTGAATGGCCGTCCTAACAGTTCACGTCTTACCAAATCGCACAGCGCGATGTTCTCCTGCTCCATCGCGCTATCCGGCTTGCCGCGATACCAAGGTAGATGGTGACTGATGCGCTGTCCGCCCAGCAGAAATGGGACTTTGCCTTCCGCTTCGATAGGTGCATTACGCATCAGATCCACACCGTTGGGATTGCAACGTGTACCGGCCCACATCCCGCCAGGATTGACCAGCGGCATAAAGACCAGACGCACATCGTTAAGCAGATGATGCAGACTTCGATCCCACTCCAAGCGGGTGAGCAAGCTGCGTAAAAAGTACAACAATACCTGAGTGCCGATGCGTTCCAGCCCATGCACGCCACCAAAAAATCCAATAGCCGGAACTTGTGGGTCAGGATTACCCAGAGACATTCGATAAACTGGAAACTCACCCCCCTTACTGCTCACCCTACAGGCGACATCAACATCCAGATGCTCACGCCCCAGCTCGAGTATATGTTCCAGTTCACTCAGTTCAGGCAGGCTTTGCATA
>JAVHRA010000227.1:0-8336 GCA_036171395.1 Gallionella sp.
TGATTGCGTCAACTTCAACGGACAGATAGGTCTGATAGAAGAGTATTGCGAAAAGCTCGATCCCAATACCCTGCAAGCGCTGGCCCGCATGATCGCAAAGTATGGTCAGTCCGTCAGTAGCCCAGATCAGATTACGGCGCTGGCGTTAGACATGGCGATGGCGTTGCTGCTGTTGGAGCGCGGCTTGTCCGGCTATCACCAGATCGATGCTGCTTACCAGTCACAGGCGTTGCTGCTGTCTGAACGCATGCGGGCGGCGCTCCATAACACTGCTGCCGTGCATCCGCTGACGGATTTAGTCGCCATGTATTGCGGGCAGGAAAGTGCATTGGTACGTAGCGTGCTCAGCAAAGAGATGCTGGGTAATATGAAGCGCATCGAAACAACGCTGAATGAATTTTTTACAGACCCGGAAAAGCGTGCTGCGCTGGCAGAACTCGATAGAGAGATACGCCAGATACATGGCAGTATGCAGATATTGGATGTGCAACCCGCCGTGGTGCTGAGTTCCGCTTTCCAGGAAGTGTTACACCGACTCAGGCATGCACAAGGCGCATGTAAGCCTACCGAAACACGCGCTATCGCCAATGCACTGAGTGCGTTGGAACAATATGCGACACATCTGCTGCACCCCTCCGCAGAGATGAAGCAGGCCCTCACTGTGGCTGCCGATGCCCTAGTTCAGCTCAACCAAGGTCACCTGTCTGAAAAAGATAATCCGACTACGCTGTTTCCCAATAGTAATACCGAGAGTCAAGCGCGCTCCAGCGAAGACTTCGAACTGGTCGAGATCTTTTTGGAAGAGGCCGATGAAGTGTTGGGCATCATGCGCGACAACCTTGAGTTATGTCATTTGCAAGTTGCCAATCAAGAACCGCTCATCACCATACGGCGCGGTTTCCATACTTTGAAGGGCAGCGGCCGCATGGTCGGTCTGAATGAGTTGGGCGAGATCGCTTGGGCGCTGGAACGCGCCATGAACACGTGGCTCAAAGAAGAAAAGCCAGCGTCTGAGTTAGTGCGGCATATGGTGGAGCTGGCTATACCCAAATTCAGTTTTTGGGTAGATAGCTTGCGCAGAAATGGTTCGGCCAACATCGAGGCGGTGGAATTGCTAGAGGTTGCGCAGCGCGTCGAACACGGTGAGGAAGCATTGCCAGTCGCAAGCGCCGTGACCTCAACAACCGCCGCCGCGACGGTAGTGCCAGCTGTACCGGCGCAACCGACTCCGGTTGAAGTTATATCTGAGCGCGGCGTGGCGGCAGAAAAAGTCACGCCTGCTCCACAACTCACCTTGGTGCAAAACGGTGAGCAAACTTCTGCCTATGAAGCTCAAGTGCAAATTGGTACGGTGACCTTGTCCGGTGCACTGTTTAAGATCGGCGCGGAAGAATCACAGCTACACGTGCAATCGCTGAAGGATCAGTTCGTTAAATTGAGCACGGCACAACAGCCGCATATCGAATACGACTTTATGCGTGCTGCACACACCTTGGCCGGCGTCAATCGTGCAATGGGCTTCAATGCCATCGTGGACTTGGCTTTTGCGCTGGAGGCATGGTTACAAGCACGCATGGAGCATCCCTTCTTGCTCAAATCCAGCCAGTTGGAATTGTTGCAGAGCACCATTACCACCTTGGATCGCATGGTGCAGACGTTATGCGCCCGCCAGTTCCCCAGAGCGAGTGGCGATTTGATCTATCTGCTCAATATGGATAAGGATAAGTTGCACGTTGTCCAGGAGCAGGAAGTGCAGATCGAGGAGGAGTCTGACGTCGCGCTTGCCGAGGATAGCGCCGCAGCAACACTGGCACTCGCTACTCCCACGCCGACAGGAAGCACGGCAGCAGCAGCGGAGGGCAAACCGGAAAGAGCGCCGCTGGTACAGGATGAGGTCGATGAGCAACTGCTGCCCATCTTCATGGAAGAGGCGGATGAGTTACTGCCTAAAGTGGGTGCAACCTTGCGTGCTTGGCGCGAGGCGCCGAATGACGAACAACCTGTGCGTTTACTCAATCGACTTTTGCATACCCTTAAGGGCAGCGCGCGTATGGCGGGCGCAATGCGTATCGGACAGGTCGCGCATGAAATGGAAGATACCGTTTTGAGTGCGGGGCAGCGCTTGGGCGAGGCAGCCTATTGGGATAGTTTGGATCACGAATTTGACCGTATCACAGCACTGCTTGAGGAGCTGCGTACTGGAGAGGCTCCGGCAGAACTGGATGTGACCGATCAGCGTCAACGCGCATCGGATCGTTTCGGCGATGAAATGAGGGCAGATCGCCGCTCCTTGGATGTTGGCGCAGAGCGCGCCCTGCAGGGCAATATGTTGCGGGTACGCGCTGACGTCATCGATAGATTGGTGAATGAGGCCAGCGAGATCAGCGTGGCGCGCGCGCGCATGGAAGGTGAATTGCGCTCTTTCAAAGATGGCCTATTGGAATTGACCGAGAGTGTGGTGCGTCTGCGTAAACAGTTACGCGAAGTGGAGATACAGGCCGAGAGTCAGATGCAGGCGCGCGTATCGTTGATACAAGATAGCGAGCAGCAGTTTGACCCGCTTGAATTTGACCGCTTTACGCGACTTCAGGAGCTGACGCGCTTCATGAACGAAAGTGTGCACGACGTGCAGACTGTACAACAGACATTGCTGAAAAATTTGGATGAGACCACGGCGGCGATGTCTGCTCAAGCACGCCTCAACCGTGAGTTGCAGCAGAGTTTGATGAACGTGCGCATGGTGCCATTCAACAGCATTACCGACCGACTCTACCGCATCGTGCGGCAGACCGGTAAGGACTTGAACAAGCGCGCCAACCTTGAGTTATCGGGTACCACGGTGGAGTTGGATCGTAGCGTGTTGGAGAAGATGACAGCCCCCTTCGAGCATCTGTTGCGCAATGCTATCGCGCATGGCTTGGAGACCGAGCAACAACGTAACCAACTGGGCAAGCAGCCTATCGGCGAGATACGACTGGGCTTGCGCCAAGAGAACAACGAGGTGGTGTTTGAACTGAGCGATGATGGTGCCGGCCTGAACTTTCCGGCACTACGCGAGAAGGCGATAGCGCAGGGTGCGTTGCAGGCCAACGAGCACCCCGCAGAGGAACAATTGGCGCAGCTGATTTTCACATCGGGTATCTCCACTGCCGCCGAAGTCACCGAAGTCGCGGGTCGTGGTATCGGCATGGACGTAGTGCGAAGTGAAATCGCCGCATTGGGCGGGCGTATTGATGTTAGTTCACACAGCGGTAAGGGCACACGCTTCATCATCCATCTGCCCCTCACCTTGGCGGTGACTCAGGTGTTGATGGTGCGCTGTGGAGAAGCAACCTATGCTTTGCCGGCCGTGATGGTAGAGCAGGTGCGGCAGGTCAAGGCGGCGCAGATGGAAGAGTTGTATGCCGCAGGTCAGGTCGAGCATATGGGCAAGCACTATCCGCTGCACTTCCTGCCGCAACTGCTGGGTACCGGAAGCAAACAGTTGGAAGCGCATGCGCGCAACTCAGTGTTGTTGCTGCGCAGCGGTGAAGTACGTATGGCTTTGCATATCGAAGAGTTGTTGGGCAAGCACGAAGCAGTGGTCAAGAACATTGGCCCGCAACTGGCGCGCATGCCCGGCATCGCCGGTGCGACCGTGCGCGGTAACGGCCAAGTGGTGCTGATCCTCAATCCCTTGCAAATCTCGCAGAGTCTGTTCAATGGTGTGGCCGATAAAACCACGGCTGCCGAGGTGCATAGATTGCCTTTGGTGATGGTGGTGGATGATTCACTCACCGTGCGTAAGATCACCACCCGTATGTTGACCCGTGCAGGATACGAGGTGATCACGGCAAAAGATGGTGTGGATGCGTTGGAACAACTCAACGAGGTGTTGCCGGAGGTAATGTTGTTGGACGTAGAGATGCCGCGTATGGATGGGTTTGAATTGACCAAGCGCTTGCGTCAAGACAGCAAGACCAAACAATTGCCTATCATCATGATTACCTCGCGTACTGCTGATAAACATCGTGATCACGCGCTACAACTGGGCGTTAACGCCTATCTGGGCAAGCCCTATCAGGAAGATGAGCTGCTGGAACGGATCAAGACCTTCGTTGCAATGTGAGACACACCATAAGCTAATGGAAAAGGGCCGCACTAAAAGTGCGGCCCTTTTGTTTGCAACGCTGCCGTGTGATTAGGTAATAGCAGCATTGAACATGGCCAGTGTCTTTTCCCGGGCCAGCGCATGGTCAACGATGGGCGCAGCGTAATCCACGCCAATGACTAGCTGGCGAGCTCGTTGTTCTGCAAGCGGTAAGGTCCAGGGCGCATGGATGTATTTGTCGGGACAATTCTTTAGTTCGGGTACGTAGCGACGGATGAACTTCCCGGCAACATCAAATTTTTCCGATTGCGTAACCGGGTTAAAGATGCGAAACCAAGGCTGGGCGTCACACCCTGTAGAGGCCGCCCATTGCCAGCCGCCGTTGTTAGCCGCCAGATCAAAGTCATTCAACTTTGCCGCGAAATAAGCCTCACCCCAGCGCCAATCGATTTGCAGGTCTTTGACCAAAAAGGAAGCAGTAACCATACGCAAACGGTTGTGCATAAAGCCGCTTTGATTGAGTTGGCGCATGCCCGCGTCGACCAGTGGATAGCCGGTGTTGCCGTTCTTCCATGCTTCGAACCAAGCCGCATTGTTGCTGAAGGCTAGTTGCTCAAACTGTGGCTTGAAGGCATGACCGACCACATGCGGGTGATGATGCAGCAGCGCATGGTAAAAATCGCGCCAGATCAATTCAGACAACCAGATTTGCGCACCTTGTCCGCTGGCGTGGTATGCGTGTCTAGCTAAAGCGCGTATCGAGATCGTGCCGAAGCGCAGATGCGTGGATAGATAAGACACGCCCTTGATGGCAGGGAAGTCGCGGCGTTCATGATAATAGGGTAGACGTGCGAGGAAATCCTCGTACAAGGTAGCGGCTCCGGACATACCGCAGGGCAGTGCAAGCTGACTTAGTTCTGTGCGTTGAAAGCCCATCTGCTCAAGGCTGGGAGTGGCCGGACAGGTGACTTGCGCAAGATGGTGAAAATAATCGGCGCAAGGATAGCTGCGCAGATAAAAATCATCGACCTTCTTTAGCCAGGCATTTTTGTACGGCGTGTAGACATGGTAAGGCGTGCCCGAGCCGGTGAGTATTTCGCTACGCTCGAAGATCACATGGTCCTTGTAGTGATGAAAATCGATGCCGGTTTCGGCAAGGTCGCACGCGACCTGTGCGTCACGCGCTTGCGCAGCAGGCTCATCATCATGGTTGCAATACACGGCTTGCGCATGCAGCGCGGAGGCCAGCGCGGGGATAAGTCGCTGCGCGCTGCCGTGCAACACATGTAAGTCGCTGCCGAATTTGCGTAATTCATCACGTAACTCTCGGATGCTATGCCAGATGAACTCGACGCGCCGGTCAGCCTTATCGTCAAGCTGTGCAAGGATGTCAGTGTCGAACACAAACACACAATGCACCGCTCGAGATTCTTTGAGTGCGTGATACAGTGCGGCGTTGTCGTGCAGACGCAGGTCGCGGCGCAACCAACACAAGGCGTTATTGTTCACAGTTGAGGTCTGGGGTAAAGGCGAGGCCGCAATTGTGCGGCCTCGCGGCTAAAGCTACAATGCCGCCATGAACGAACTAGACCTGACCAACCATTTTTTAATCGCCATGCCTGCCATGCAGGAAGGCGTGTTCGCGGGCACGCTCACCTACATCTGTGAACACAACGAGAACGGCGCGTTGGGCATCGTGGTGAATCGTCCCACCAGCATCACTGTGGCAGATATGTTCGATCAAATTTGCATCCCGCTGCATCAGCCGGAACTCGAACAGATGCCGGTGCACTTCGGCGGGCCGGTACAGACCGAGCGTGGCTTCGTGTTGCATGACACTCAGCAGGATTGGCAATCGACCTTGCGTATCGGCAAGAGTATGGCGCTCACCACCTCCAAAGATATTTTGGAGGCGATGGGGATAGGCAAAGGCCCGCGTCATATGATTATCAGCTTGGGCTATGCGGGCTGGGAGCCGGGTCAGCTGGAACACGAGATCAGCGAGAACACTTGGCTGACCGTACCCGCCTCGGAACATATCCTGTTCGAGTTGCCGCCCGAGGAACGTCTGCCCGCCGCCATGGCATTGCTGGGTATTGACTACGCCTCACTGGTTGAAGATGCCGGGCATGCTTAACGTGCCGGCAGGTACGTTACTCGCTTTCGATTTCGGCACGCGGCGTATAGGCATCGCCAAAGGCAATACTCTGCTAGCCAGTGCTACACCCTTAACCACCATAGATGCGGAACAGACCGACATACGCTTTGCGCGCATCGCAGCCTTACTCGTCGAGTGGCAACCTGTTGCGCTGATCGTTGGCCTGCCCTGCAACGATGACGGCACGCCGCACGAGATGACCTCGCTGTCGCGCCGCTTCGCCAACCGCCTCAAGGGGCGGTTCAATTTGCCGGTGGTGCTGGTGGACGAACGTTATACTTCCGCCGCCGCGAGCAGCGCGCTGAACGAGTTGGGCGTGCATGGGCGCAAACAGAAAGCCGTGCTGGACCAATATGCTGCACAACAGATTTTGCAGGCTTATTTTGATGAACCCACCTCGGGAATAATCGTATGAACAATCCACAACTAAACAAACACGGCGAGTTGCAACACTTGCTCAGCACCGAGGGTTTACCGGTGCGCATCATGCGCGACATCCTCGACAAGGCGGCGACTTTCCTTGATAACACGGAAAATAAAGAGATCAAGAAAGTACCGCTGCTACAAGGCAAGTCGGTATTCAACGTGTTCTTCGAGAACAGCACGCGCACCCGCACCACCTTCGAGATTGCAGCCAAGAAATTGTCCGCCGACGTGGTCAACCTCAACATCGGTTCATCCTCTACCAGCAAGGGCGAGACGTTACTCGATACAGTAGATAATCTTTGCGCAATGCACGCTGACATGTTCGTGGTGCGACATTCAACCAGCGGTGCGGCGCACCTGATCGCGCGCCATGTGGCGCCGGAGATCCATGTCATCAACGCGGGTGACGGGCGCCATGCGCATCCGACACAAGCCCTACTGGATATGTACACCATCCGGCATTACAAAAAGGAATTCCACAACCTGCGCGTCGCTATCGTGGGTGATGTGTTGCACTCGCGTGTAGCGCGTTCACAGATTCATGCGTTGACCACCTTGGGTGTGCCCGAGGTACGCGTGGTCGCGCCCAAGACACTGTTGCCTTCGCACGTCGAAAAGCTCGGTGTGCAGGTCTATCACGATATGCAGCAAGGGTTGAAGGATGTGGACGTGGTGATGATGTTGCGCTTACAGAACGAACGCATGCAGGGCGCGTTGCTGCCATCGGCACAGGAATATTTCAAATACTACGGATTGACGCAGGAGCGTTTGGCTATAGCCAGACCGGATGCCATCGTGATGCATCCGGGGCCGATGAATCGCGGTGTCGAGATCGACTCCAGCGTGGCCGACGGCGCGCAGGCGGTGATACTGCCGCAAGTCACTTTCGGTATCGCGGTGCGTATGGCGGTGATGGCGACGTTGGCAGGGAGCAAACAATGAACATCCATATCAAAAACGGTCGTGTGATCGACCCAAAAAATAAACTTGATGTGCAACAAGATGTATACATCGTGGATCGTCGCATCGCCGCTATAGGCCAAGCACCGCAAGGTTTCGTCGTCGAGCGGGTAATCGATGCGAGCGGCTTGATTGTGATGCCGGGGCTGGTTGATTTGGCGGCGCGTCTGCGCGAGCCCGGCTATGAATACAAGGCGACGCTCGAATCCGAAATGTCGGCAGCGGTAGCTGGCGGCGTAACTTCGCTGGCCTGTCCGCCCGACACCGATCCGCCGCTGGACGAGCCGGGTCTGGTGGAGATGCTTAAGTACCGTGCGCGCTCGCTCAATCAGTGTCGCGTGTTCCCAGTGGGTGCGCTGACCTATGGTCTGAAAGGTGCCGAGTTGACCGAGATGATTGAGTTGACCGAAGCGGGCTGCAAGGCTTTCAGTCAGGCCGATACACCGCTTACTGATACCCGTGTCCTGATGCGCGCCATGCAATACGCGGCGACCTTTGGCTATCGCGTCTGGTTGCGTCCACAGGATAGTTTCTTGGCCAAAAACGGTGTCGCACATGACGGCGAAGTGGCCAGCCGTTTGGGCTTGCCACCGATACCCGTAGTGGCTGAGACCATCGCCCTGAACACCGCGTTAGAACTGGCGCGCGAGACCGGCGTGGCGTTGCACATTTGCCGCATCTCCAGTGCTGCGGGCGTGGCGA
>JAVHRA010000228.1:0-8301 GCA_036171395.1 Gallionella sp.
ATGATTGGGACATCACCCATACGCGTGCCGATTTGTCGCCCAAGGTTTGGGAATTCATCCGTGGTAAAGGCTTCTTCGGCATGATCATTCCCAAACAGTACGGTGGTCTGGAATTTTCCGCGCAAGCGCATTCTGCGGTGGTGACCAAAGTTGCATCACGCAGCGGTACGGCGGCGGTGACGGTGATGGTGCCTAACTCGCTCGGCCCTGCTGAATTACTGTTGCATTACGGCACGCCTGAACAGAAAGAAAAATATCTACACCGTCTGGCACAAGGATTGGAAGTACCTTGCTTCGCTTTGACCGGCCCGTTCGCCGGCTCCGATGCTGGTGCGATACCGGATTTTGGTGTGGTGGGTTACGGCGAATTTGACGGTAAGCAGAACGTGCTGGGCGTGCGCATCACGTGGGAAAAGCGTTACATCACGCTGGCACCTATCGCTACTCTGTTGGGTTTGGCGTTCAAGCTGTATGACCCCGAACATCTGTTGGGCGGTGAGGCCAATCGCGGCATCACACTCGCGCTCATTCCCACCGACACCCCAGGCGTGCGCATTGGTCGCCGTCACTTCCCGCTCAACTCGGCTTTCCTGAATGGTCCTACTCAGGGAGATGCAGTATTCATCCCCATGGACTATCTAATCGGCGGCACTACGCGCATCGGTCAGGGCTGGCGCATGCTGATGGAATGTCTGGCTGCCGGTCGTTCGATCTCATTACCGGCCAGCAGCGTGGGCGGCATGAAGTTGGCTGCGCGTACCTGCGGTGCTTATGGTCGTGTGCGCAAGCAATTCAAGGTGCCGGTCGGTAAGTTCGAAGGTGTAGAAGAGCCGATGGCACGCATCGGCGGCCACACTTATATGGTCGATGCCACACGCCGCTTCACCGCACTGGCCATTGATCTGCACGAGAAACCCTCGGTGATCTCCGCCATCATCAAGTATCACGCTACCGAGCGCGGCCGCATCGTCATCAACGACGCGATGGATGTGCACGGGGGCAAGGGCATCTGTCTTGGCCCGGATAATTATCTGGGGCGCTTCTATCAGCAGATGCCTATCGGTATCACGGTGGAAGGCGCGAACATCTTGACCCGCACGCTGATGATCTTCGGCCAGGGCGCGATCCGTTCCCATCCTTATGTGCTCAAAGAAATCGCCGCGACCATGGATCAGAACAGCAAGCGTGCCTTGTTGCAGTTCGATGCCGCACTGTTCGAGCACATCAGTTTCTCGCTGAGCAATGCCGCACGCAGTTTTGTTTACGGTTGGACAAATGGGCACGGCATCCCGGTGCCAGAGGGCGCTGCGACACAACGCTATTACCAGCAGTTGACCCGTTTCTCAGCCGCCTTCGCGCTGTCATCCGATCTAGCCATGGCGGTATTGGGCGGCACGCTGAAGCGCCGCGAGAAGATCTCGGCGCGCTTGGGTGATGTGCTGAGTCTGATGTATTTGTGCTCGGCTACTTTGAAACGATATGAGGATGACGGTCGTCCCGTGGACGATCTGCCTTTACTGCATTGGGCTATGCAAGATGCGCTGTACAAGATACAGCAGGCCTTCGATGGCGTGATACAGAACTTCCCCAATGGCATGGTGCGCGGCCTGTTGAGCGTGATGATCTTCCCAGTTGGGCAGCGTCTGTCACCGCCCTCTGATTATCTCGGTCATCAAATATCTGCTCTGATGATGACGCCGGGTGCAGCGCGTGATCGCTTGTCGGCCGGCATGTATCTGCCTAAGGATGAGCAGGATGCGGTCGGTGCGTTGGAAGCGGCGTTGATTAGTACGTTGGAATGCGAACCCTTGCAAGCGCTACTCGAAGAGGCGCGCAAGGCCAATAAGCTCAAAGCTTTGGACGAGATGCAGCGTGTCGCGGAAGCGCGCGATGCCGGCATCATCAGCGCTGATCAGGCTTTGCAGTTAGAGCGTGACTACGCATTGCGCCGCAAAGTCATCATGGTGGACGATTTTGCGCCTGAGCAATTACGGGCTAATCAAGTATGAGCACGCTGCGCGACAAAGTCATTTTCATCTCGGGTTCCAGTCGCGGCATAGGGCGTGAAGTGGCGTTACGCTGCGCGCGTGACGGAGCCAAGTTGGTGATCACCGGCAAGACCGCCGAGCCTCATGCAAAATTACCCGGCACCATCCATAGCGTAGCCGAGGAAGTGATGCAGGCCGGTGGTCAGGCATTGGCAATCCAGTTGGATGTACGCGACGAGCGCGCCATACAGGATGCGGTGACCGAAGCAGCAGCTCATTTCGGCGGCATAGACATTTTGGTCAACAACGCCAGTGCGATCAGTTTGACGCCGACTTTGGACACGCCGGCGCGCAGACTCGACCTGATGTGGGACGTAAATATGCGCGCTACTTTTTTGCTCTCGCAAGCGTGCATTCCGCATCTGCTGTGTGCTGCTAATCCGCATATCTTGACCTTTTCGCCCCCGTTGAATTTCGATGCCAAGTGGTTTGCGCCGCATCTGGCTTACAGCATGTCCAAGTTCGGCATGAGTCTGTGCAGCTTGGGGTTGGCGCGCGAATTCGCGGCTAAGGGTGAAGCTGGTAAGGGCATCGCAGTCAACTGTCTGTGGCCGCGCACCACCATCGCGACGGCGGCGATAGAATTTAATTTTCCCGAGGCCATCCTGCGTGCCTCGCGCAAACCGGCCATCATGGCAGATGCCGCCTATCAGATACTCACGCAGCCTGGCAGCGCTGCGACCGGACAATTTTTCTTGGATGAGGATGTGTTGCGTGCAGCAGGCATAACCGACTTTGAACAATATGCCGTCTCGCCCGGCGTACCACTGTTTGGCGATTTGTTCTTGGGTTGATAAGGAGGCTTAAATGAATAAACCTGATGTGATCTCTCCTGAACAAGCGGGCACACTGTATGGACTGTTTGCGGAGCGCGTGCGTCGCACCCCCGATAAGCTGGCCTATCGGTATTTTTGCAACAATAGTTGGCAGCAATATAGCTGGCGCGAGATGGGGCAAGAAGTGGCGCGCTGGCAAGCGGCGCTGAGCAAAGAAGGTCTGAAGAAAGGTGATCGTGTCGCCATCATGCTGCGCAATTGCCCGCAATGGGTGATGTTCGATCAGGCAGCGATGTCATTGGGCTTGGTGGTCGTTCCCTTGTATACCGTTGATAGACCGGACAATCTGGCCTACATCGTCAATAACGCCGATGCGAAAGTGCTGTGTTTGGAGACTGCCGAGCAGTGGCAGGCGTTGCGCACAGTACGGGAGCAATTGAATGGCGTAGTGCGTTTTGTGAGTTGCGACATGGTGCGTGACAACGACGAGCCGCGCTTGAAGTGTGTTGCAGAATATCTACCGCCTGCGGCGCAGTTGCGGCCAGCGGTGTCTGTCGACATCAGCGAACTGGCCAGTATCATCTACACCTCCGGAACCACAGGCAAACCCAAAGGGGTGATGCTCAGTCACAACAATATGCTGAGCAACGCCCATGCCGCACTCGATACTTTCACGGTGCGTGGCGACGATCTGTATCTGTCTTTCTTACCGTTGTCGCATACCTTTGAGCGCACTTGTGGTTACTACTTGGCGATCATGGTGGGCGCGACAGTGGCTTACGCGCGCTCCATCCCGCAATTGTCGGAAGATATGCTGGTTATCAAGCCGACCATCATGGTCTCGGTGCCGCGTATCTATGAGCGTGTCTATGCTGCGATACGCGCCAAATTGGACGAAGCTCCGCCCCTGAAGGGCAAGCTGTTTCACCTCGCGGTAGAAACTGGATGGGCTCGTTTCCTGCATCAACAGGGACGTGGCCCTTGGCAGCCCGCTTTGCTGCTCTGGCCGCTACTGCAAAAACTGGTGGCGCAAAAGATTTTGGATAAATTGGGCGGTCGTTTGCGCGTTGCCATCAGTGGAGGTGCAGCGCTGGCTCCGGAAATTTCACGCGTGTTCGTGGGCTTGGGGCTCGCGGTGGTGCAAGGCTATGGTCTGACTGAGACCAGTCCCATCGTCACCGGCAACAGTCTGGAGAATAATTTCCCGGATAGTGTCGGTCAGCCGATACGTGATGTGCAGATCAAGCTGGGCGAGAACAATACTTTGCTGGTCAAAGGTCCGAACGTGATGATGGGGTATTGGCAGAATCCGGATGCGACCCGCGCCATGATAGATGCCGATGGCTGGCTCAATACGGGTGACACAGCTCGTATCAGCGACACCGGTCATGTCTATATTACCGGTCGTATCAAAGAGATCATCGTTATGTCCAATGGCGAGAAGATTCCGCCGACGGATATGGAGATTGCGATCTTGCATGATCCTTTGTTCGATCAAGTGATGGTGTATGGCGAGGCACGCCCTTACTTGGTGGTGCTGGCGGTGCTCAATCAAGATCATTGGCTGCAATTTGCTCAGGCAACCGGTGTGCGTCCCGATATGCCGGAAGCGCTTACCGATAGCCGTGTACAGGGCAAAGTGTTGAAGCGCATCGCGCTCAATTTGCGCGAGTTTCCCGGCTATGCCAAGGTGAATCGCGTGCTGCTGTTACAAGAGCCCTGGAGCATAGACAACGGCATGCTCACCCCCACGCTGAAGATCAAGCGTAACAAGGTTACCGAACATTTTGCAGCAGAGATCAAGTTACTCTACGAAGGACATTGAGCGTGGAAGACAAGCAATACAGCACCACTTTGCCGCAGCGCCACGCCACCTTGCGCGTGGTCGCCATGCCCTCGGATTGCAGCTACACGGGTGATGTATTTGGTGGTTGGATCATGGCGCAGGTGGATATTGCCGGCAGCATACCCGCCGTGCATCGTGCGCGCGGGCGCGTCGCCACCGTGTCGGTAAACTCGTTCATCTTCAAACAGCCCTTGTTCATGGGCGATGTAGTGAGCTTGTATGCCGACATCGTCAAAGTGGGACATACCTCTATTACCGTCAACGTAGAAGTCTATGCGCAGCGCAATCCGGTCAACCCGACTTGCGTGAAAGTCACCGAAGCCACGCTTACGTATGTGGCGGTGGGCGATGACCGCAAGCCGCGCGAGGTGCCGCCAGAATAATAATGTTGTTGGTTGGGGTAGTAATTTTGAGGTTTTTTATTTACCACGGGAGATGCAATCATGATGTTCAAACAAAAAATGTTGAGTGTGGCGGTAGTCAGTGCATTGTTGGTGATGTCAGGAGAGTCGTTTGCATCTGGCTTTGCATTAATTGAGCAGGGGAGTGGTTTGGGTAACGCATTTGCGGGTGGTGCTGCCAGTGCTGAAGATGCAACGACAGTGTTCTTCAATCCAGCTGGGATGTCGAATCTCAGTGGTTCACAAGTTTCGTTGGGCGGGGCGTTCATACAACCATCAGCTAAATTCACAAATACAACATCTACTGGTGCTTCATTGCAAGCTGCTGGTGGTAATGGTGGTGATGCGGGTAGTTTGGCCTTCGTGCCGAATGCTTATTTGGTCATGGATGTTCTGCCGAAGTTACGCTTTGGTCTAGGTATCAATGCACCGTTTGGCTTGCAAACGCAATATGACGCTAACTGGATAGGGCGGTTTCAAGCAATCAAATCCAAAATACAAACTGTCAATTTGAATCCTTCTATGGCCTATCAAGTGACGGATAATCTGAGTGTGGGGGCGGGACTTAATTACCAACATATCAGCGGTGATTTAACGAGTGCGGTGAACTACAGCGCAGCAGCATTTGCTGCAGGTGGTGCTGGTTTACTTGGTTTGGTTGGTACCGGTAAAGAGGGAGTAAGTACAATTTCCGGTACTGACTCTGCATGGGGTTACAACTTTGGCGGGTTGATGAAATTAAGTGAGAACACTCGTATTGGTGCGGCATATCGTTCGTCTATCAAGTACAAAATGACAGGTACAGTTGCATTTACTAATGTGCCGACGTTGTTGGCTGCTAGTCCTAAGCTACAGAATGGAGCCATTACACTTCCAATCACCATGCCAGATTCTTTCTCCCTGAGTGGTTTTCATCAGCTCAGCGACAAGTGGGATTTGATGGCAGATGCCACTTGGACAGGCTGGGGTGTGTTGCAGCAACTGGTCATTGATCGGACCAATGGCAGTAATGTGCAGACTGTGCAAGAGAACTGGAAGAACACATGGAGATTCTCCACTGGGGCCAGTTATCATTACAACGACCAGTGGACAGCCCGTACTGGTGTTGCTGTTGATCAATCACCAGTTTCCGACGCTTTCCGTACTGCTCGCATACCCGATAACAACCGCTCTTGGTTAACACTGGGTGGTCAATACAAAGCCAGCAAAGCTAGTAGTTTAGATTTTGGTTACGCACATTTATTTGTCTCGGGTAGTACGATTAATCAGAACCAAGCAGCTACGGGTGCAGGTAGTTTGGTTGGTAACTATAGCAATAGTGTAGACATCGCTAGCATTCAATATTCATACGGTTTCTGAGTAGCATCGTAGTGATGACGGGAAGGTCCGCCTTCCCGTTTTTGTTTTTTCATCCTGATGTCACACGAGGGGTAGACCCTCTACAAATTTTTAGGGGATTGCGATGAGCAGCAATTTTCAGATACGCAAAGTCGCCGTACTCGGCGCGGGTGTGATGGGTGCGCAAATCGCCGCTCATCTGGTGAATGCCAATGTGCAGACCATACTGTTCGATCTGCCGGCCAAGGAAGGCGAGCCGAATGGCGTGGTGAATAAGGCCTTGGAAGGCTTAAAGAAGCTCGATCCTGCGCCCTTGGCCAGCCCGGCCAAAGTGCAATACATCACGGCGGCCAACTATGAGCAGCATCTGGAAAAATTGCGCGACTGCGATCTCATCATCGAGGCCATCGCCGAACGTGTCGATTGGAAATCCGATCTGTATCGCAAGGTGGAACGCTATGTCGGGGCGAATGCAATCTTCGCTACCAACACCTCGGGATTGTCCATCAACACGCTAGCGAATGCCTTCCCAGAAAGTCTGCGCCATCGCTTCTGCGGCATCCATTTCTTCAATCCGCCGCGCTATATGCATCTGGTCGAGTTAATTCCCTGTGCGGGCACCGACGCGCCTTTGCTCGATCAGCTGGAAACCTTTCTGGTGTCAACTTTGGGCAAAGGCGTGGTGCGCGCCAAGGACACGCCCAACTTTATCGCCAACCGCATTGGCGTGTTTTCCATGCTGGCCACCGTGCATCATGCACAGCGTTTGGGTTTGGGCTTCGATACTGTAGATGCGCTCACCGGGCGCTATCTTGGTCGGCCCAAGAGCGCGACCTTCCGCACTTTGGATGTGGTCGGCTTGGACGTGTTTGCGCATGTGGTCAAGACCATGCAGGACAATCTCGCCGACGATCCCTGGCACAGCTATTTCAAATCACCCGACTGGATGAGCCAGCTCATCGCACAAGGTGCACTGGGACAAAAAGCCAAGCGCGGCGTGTATCAGAAAGTCGGCAAAGAAATACAAGTGTTGGATTTGGCGACGCAGACTTACCGCCTGTCGGAGGGCAAGGCGGCGGATGAGGTGAAAGAAATTTTGCGTGAACGCGACTGGGCTGTGAAGCTGGGCAAGCTGCGCGACAGCACCCATCCGCAAGCGGAGTTCGTGTGGAGCATCTTCCGCGATGCCTTCCATTATTGCGCGCTGCAACTTGAATACATAGCCAACAACGCGCGCGACCTCGATCTGGCGGTGCGCTGGGGCTTTGGTTGGGACAGCGGCCCATTCGAGATTTGGCAGGCTGCCGGTTGGCAACAAGTAGCGGGCTGGATAAACGCCGACATCGCGGCAGGCAAGACTATGTGCAAAGCCCCTTTGCCCGCTTGGGTTGGGGAAGCGGGACGCACTTCGGTGCATGCTGCGCAAGGCTCGTATGCACCGCTGGACAAGAGTAATCAGCCACGTTCTGCGTTAGCGGTTTATAAACGCCAAATTTATCCCGAGCAGCTGCTGGGTGAGACCGTGCACTATGGCGAAACCGTGTTCGAGAACGAATCCATACGCATGTGGCATAGCGGTGATGACATCGCCATCCTCAGCTTCAATAGCAAGATGCATACCGTGGACAACGATGTGTTGGATGGCATCTTGCGTGCGGTGGACCAAGCCGAAGCGCATTTCTCCGCACTGGTGTTATGGCAGACCGAGCCGCCGTTCTCCGCTGGTGCCAACCTCTTGCAACTGATGCAGGGCATGCAAGAAGCACCGGCAGAAAGTGGCATGTTGGGCAAACTCAAGGGCGCAGTGAACCGCGTTAAATACACCGCTGCGGGCGGTGGTGGCATGGGCGATTTGTTCAACGCCGCAACGGGCAACGTGCCCAAGGTCGAAG
>JAVHRA010000229.1:0-6325 GCA_036171395.1 Gallionella sp.
TGTAGAATCCGCGAAGTCTAAAACATCCTGCTTAAAAATGCCTAGCCTTCTCATCACCACACTGACCTTCCTTGCATACGCGGGCCTATCCGCATTCTTCTGGCGTGCACAGAACAATGGTGATACAGATGGCCTAAGCCGTGGTGCGTTGGGCCATCTAATACTGATTCCTTTGGCTTTGCATGGTTACATACTGGGTAACGACATTTTTGCCAATGGCGGCTTCGACTTTGACCTGCTTAATGCTTTATCGCTAATCTGCTGGCTGACACTCAGCACCTATTGGGTCTCACGCTTCTTCTATCCCATCGGTCAGTTAATGACGTTGGTGCTGCCTTTGGCGGCCATCATCGCCGTGTTGCCGGTACTGTGGCCCAGCGACCATCCGCTCAGCCACACCGCCCTGCCCGCCTTTAGCGCACATATCGCTGCGGCGATGCTGGCGTACAGCCTGTTCACCATCGCGATGCTGCACGCAGTACTGATCTCGCAGGTGGAGAAACGTTTGCATCAAGCCTCCTTGCCGCGCGTACTGCGCAATCTTCCTCCCCTGCTGACGATGGAAAGTTTGCTGTTCCGCATCATCGGTATCGGCTTTGTGGTGCTCACCCTAACACTGGGCTCGGGCGTGCTATTCGCCGAAGAGATCTTCGGTAAGGCTTGGCAGTTCAACCATAAAGTAGTGTTTGGCTTGCTCTCCTGGCTGGTATTCGCCGTACTGCTGTGGGGGCACACCCAATACGGTTGGCGCGGCAGAGTGGCGGTGCGCTGGACCCTCAGCGGCTTCGCTTTCCTGTTGCTGGCCTACCTCGGCAGCCAGTTCGTCACCCAAGTCCTGTTGCACCGCTAGAACCCATGTATTTTCTTATTGTTTCCTGACACTTGCGGAGTCGGGAAGATTTAGCGTAGAATCCGCGCCCTTTCGCTGGGCTTATTTTTAGATAGGTTTTTATTATGGTCATCATTCGTCTTTCCCGTGGCGGTTCCAAGAATCGTCCTTTCTACAACGTAGTAGTTGCCGATTCACGCAATCGTCGCGATGGTCGTTTCATCGAGCGCGTAGGTTTCTACAACTCCGTTGCTACTGAAAAGCAAGAAGCACTGCGCCTGGATCTGGCTCGTGTAGCTCACTGGCAAAGCAAGGGCGCGCAATTGAGCGACGCTGTAGCTAAGTTGGTTAAGCGCGCTGGTGCCGCAACTGCTGCAGCCTAAAGACACGCAGCCCATGGTAATCATGGGTCGCGTGGCATCCGCACACGGCATTAAAGGCTGGATCAAGGTCCAGCCTTTTACTGAGTATGTGGATAGCCTGCTGCAATATCCCACTTGGTGGTTAGGTGAACAGGAGCATGGGCCTTGGCGTGAAGTCGAAGTCCTCAAGTGCGAAGCTCACCTCAAAGTCGTGGCAGCATTGTTGCCTGACTGTCCAGATCGGACTGCTGCTGAAAAGCTGAAAGGCTGGCTGATCGCGGTACCTCGTGCAGCGTTGCCAGAACAGCCTGAAGACGAGTACTACTGGTCAGATTTAATAGGCTTAACGGTCATCAACGAAGCTGGTGTAGATCTGGGCAAGGTGGAGCAACTGCTGGAAACCGGTGCGAATCAGGTGTTGATGGTGAATGGCGCAAGCGGTCAACTGTTAATCCCGTTCGTGGCCTCTGCCATCAAGCAGGTGGATATACAGAATAAGTGCATCAAAGTGGACTGGGCAGCGGATTACTTGGAATGATTTTTGATGTAATCACGTTGTTCCCCGAAATGTTCGACGCGTTGACGCAGTACGGCATCACGCGCAGGGCGGCGGAACAAGGCCACTACCAGTTGCAAACATGGAATCCACGCGATTTCACCAGCGACAACTACCGCACCATAGACGATAGACCTTATGGTGGCGGTCCCGGCATGGTGATGTTGGGAGAACCGCTGGCTGCGGCGATCACTGCGGCCAGGCAACGCCAGCAAGCGTGCGGTGTCAACAACAGTCGCGTGGTATATATGTCGCCGCAAGGCAGGCCGCTCAGTCAAAGCGTGGTCAAAGAATTGGTAGCACAGCCGGAGCAAGGGCTGATCCTGTTGGCGGGACGTTATGAAGGCATAGATGAACGCCTGATCCGCCAGTATGTGGATGAAGAGATTTCCATCGGCGACTATGTGTTGTCCGGTGGTGAATTGGCGGCGATGGTAGTAGTGGACAGTCTGGTGCGGCAATTACCCGGTGTGTTGGGCGATGCCGAATCGGCTGAGCAGGATTCCTTTGCGGATGGCTTGCTCGATTGCCCCCACTACACCCGCCCCGAAGCGTTTAATGGTGAAGTCGTGCCCCCAGTATTGTTGTCTGGCAATCATGCAGATATCAAACGCTGGCGGCTTCAGCAGTCGTTGGGCAGAACGTGGTTGCGCAGGCCGGATTTACTGGCTGGGCGTGACTTAACTAAAGAGGAATCTCGGCTTCTGGCAGCGTTCCAGAAGGAACAAGTTCCGATAACTAAGGAGTAATGCAGTGAATTTGATCGAACAATTGGAACAAGAAGAAATCGCCCGTTTGGGTAAAACCATCCCCGTCTTCTCGCCTGGCGACACCGTTGTAGTCAGCGTGAACGTGGTCGAAGGTGAACGCAAGCGCGTACAGGCTTTCGAAGGCGTGGTTATCGCGAAGCGTAACCGTGGTCTGAACTCCGCATTCATCGTGCGTAAGATCTCCTCCGGCGAAGGCGTGGAACGTACCTTCCAAACATACTCACCTGTCATCGCTACTATCGAAGTGAAGCGTAAAGGTGCGGTACGTCGTGCCAAGCTGTACTACCTGCGTGAGCGTTCAGGCAAGTCTGCACGTATCAAAGAAAAACTGGCCGCAAGATAAGTTTTTAGTGACGGCTCATGCCTGCGTATGCAGGCGTTATGCCGCAGCTAAAAGCTGGCAACACGCGCTTAATCGCGTCAGTTTTTTTGCAGCACAAGAACGGGAGCCAAGGCTCCCGTTCTTTATTGTCACGCATCCGGTATCATCCGCGCATGAACCTTTACCAAGCCATCTTCCCTAGTCCCATCGCGAAGCTCGCCATACGCTGCGATGCGCTGGGTTTGCTGGGGCTGGAGTATCTGCCACTGGACGTAGCGGAACTTGCGCCGAGCAACTCAATGGCAGAGCGTGTGTGCGTGCAACTGGAGCAATATCTGCGCGACCCAGATTCCAAATTTGATGTGCCGCTGCAACTGTCGGGCACCGCTCATCAGCACAAAGTATGGCGCGCCTTGCTGGCCATACCGCGCGGTCAGACACGTTACTATGGCGACCTTGCCCGCGAACTGGGCTCGGCCGCGCAAGCTGTGGGCCAAGCATGTGGCGCCAACCCCATCGCGCTCATCGTGCCCTGCCATCGCGTGGTGGGCAAAGCGGGACTAGGTGGATTTATGCAGCATGCTGAAGGAAATCCGATCGCTATCAAACATTGGCTGCTCGCACACGAACACGCTAAGGCCGCACAGCCACGATGACGCAGAACAATGCCGAACTACTGGATGAGTTCCATGATGCACTGTGGCTAGAGGATGGCTTAGCGCGCAATACCTTGGACAGCTATCGGCGTGACTTAGATAAGTTTGCGGACTGGCTGCAAGCCCATCGTAGTAGCTCCCTGCTACAAACCACCCACGCGGATATACAAGCCTATTTGGGCGATCTGCTCCTGCAACAAAAAGCCAAGGCCAGCTCCACTGGACGCAATATCTCCAGCCTCAAACGGTTATTCCGCTACCTGCTGCGACAGAACCGCATCGCCACCAACCCGACCTTGCAGATAGACACCCCCAAGTTGCCACGCAGCCTGCCCAAGTCGCTCAGCGAGGCCGATGTAGAAGCTTTACTCAACACACCCGACACACAGACGCCGCTAGGCCTGCGCGACCGCGCCATGCTGGAGGTGTTGTACGCGAGTGGCTTGCGCGTCTCGGAGCTGGTCACCTTGCGCGTCGCGCAGGTGAGCATGGATATGGGCGTGGTGCGCGTGATGGGCAAGGGCAGCAAAGAACGTCTGGTGCCGCTGGGCGAAGTTGCGTTGGAATGGCTGCGCCGCTATCTGGACCAAGGCCGCAACGTACTGCTGGGAAGAAAAAGTAGCGATGCGCTGTTCGTCACCGCGCGCGCGGAAGGCATGACGCGCCAGATGTTCTGGTATCTCATCAAGAAGCATGCGCAACGCGGCGGCTTAGTTATGACACTATCGCCACACACTTTGCGTCACGCCTTTGCTACGCATCTACTCAACCACGGCGCCGATTTGCGCGTGGTGCAAATGCTACTCGGCCACACCGACATCTCCACCACCCAGATCTATACTCATGTTGCACGCGAGCGTCTCAAGGAACTACATCACCAACATCACCCGCGCGGTTAGGCCACACCACCCATACAGCATGATGACGACAACCCAGAGTTGATGCGGCCCATTCGTTGCTAAGACTCCATCCTCAGCTTGCGCCACAGGGTCGTGCGGCTAATGCCCAAATGCTGCGCCGCCGCACTGCGATTCCCACCAAAACGAGCCAAGGTCGCACTGACCGTCTCTGCCTGCCGTGCTTGCGCTTGAAAGGCGAAGGTCGCTGTGATGTGCTGCGACTCCCCCAACTCCGGCGCAACACGTTGCATGAAAGCGGGGGTAAGCGACTGCAACGGTTGCGCATCGAGAAATAGGGCAACACGCTCCATCAAATTGCGCAGTTCACGCACATTGCCGGGCCAGGCGTAGCTCTCCAATAAGCCCGCACAGGTCAGCATCTCGGCATGCAGATTCTCATGTGGTCGCGAACCCAAAGCCGCCAGCGCATTCTTAAAGAACCATTCCGCCAACGGCACAATGTCATCGCTGCGGCTACGCAACGGCGGCAGCGCCAAACGCAACACACTCAAACGGTAATACAGGTCAGCACGAAAGCGACCCTCGCGCACCCGCGCTTCCAGATCACAATGGCTAGCGCTGATGATGCGCACCTGCACTGCTATAGGCCGCGTACCGCCCACGCGCACCACCTCGCGCTCTTCCAATACACGCAACAATCGCGTCTGTAGCGCCAAGGGCATCTCGCCTATCTCATCCAAAAAAATCGTGCCGTGATGCGCGGCCTCAAACAAGCCCGCATGTCCGCCGCGCCGTGAGCCGGTGAACGCACCATCCTCATAACCAAACAGCTCTGACTCCAGCAGCGATTCCGCCAAGGCACCGCAGTTCAGCGCTACAAAGGGACGATTCGCGCCCTGCGCGTGCATGCCTTCGCGGTGTATCGCCTGTGCGACCAACTCCTTACCCGTGCCGGTCTCGCCTTGTATCAAGACAGTCGCAGGAGACTTGGCGTACAGCACAACCGCCTGACGCAACTGATCCATGCCTGCGGATGCGCCACGCAGATCGCTCAAGCCATGCTTGGCACGCAACACATCCGCCACCGGACGCGCGCGATTGCGCGTCGATTCCAACTGGGTATGGCGCGCCATCTCCAGCGCGTCTTCGAAGGCTTTGCGGATGCTATTGGCCGAATACATGATGATGCCATGCACGCCGACCTCCTCAGCCATATCGGTGATCAGCCCCGCACCGACGATAGCCTGTATGCCATTCGCCTTGAGCTCGCCCACCTGTGCGCGCGCATCTTCCTCGGTGACATAAGTGCGCTGTGCGATCTCGAAGCCGAAGGTGTCCTTGAACTCAGTCAGGTCGGGCAGCACTTCTTGATAGGTGACGATACCGATACGTGGCGTGATCTTGCGTGCGCGCGCCAGCGCCTGCATCAGATCGAAGCCGCTGGCCCTAGCGATGATGACCGGCACGGACAAGCGGCTCTTGAGATAGGCACCGTTTGAGCCAGCGGCAATGACCGCATCACAATGTTCACTCTCCAAGCGCGCCCTTATATGCTGCACCGCTTCGTCGAAGCCCAGATTGATGGGCGAGATGTCCGCCCTGTCATCGAACTCGGGGGTGATGTCACGAAACAAATCGAACAAGCGGGTGACCGACACCGTCCAGATAACGGGCTTATCGTTGGCTTCTCTTTGCGTAGGACTCATAGCGTTCCAATCTCGTTACATATTTTAATATTGCGAAACTATTGAAACATATATTGAAACAATATGAAACGTTTGATCGATATGCCGCCCCTGCCTTTTTCATAGGATTTACCTAATTATTAGATGGTTAGATGCATATCACCGATGCTGGCACGGGCATTGCAAAGTAGACAGCCGTACTGTCCAACATGAAACAAGCAGGGGGAACAATGAGCTTACATTCCGCAGGAGCCGCATTCAGAACCGCCGTACGCGAAGAATCAC
>JAVHRA010000229.1:6425-8258 GCA_036171395.1 Gallionella sp.
ATGAGCTTACATTCCGCAGGAGCCGCATTCAGAACCGCCGTACGCGAAGAATCACCGTTACAAATCATCGGCGCGATCAACGCCAATCACGCCTTGCTGGCCAAACGTGCTGGCTACCGTGCCATCTATCTTTCTGGTGGCGGCGTAGCTGCTGGTTCGCTGGGTCTGCCCGATCTGGGCATCTCCAATCTCGACGATGTACTCACCGATGTGCGCCGTATCACCGACGTGTGCGATCTGCCCTTGCTGGTGGACGTAGACACCGGCTTCGGTGCCTCAGCTTTTAACGTCGCGCGCACCGTCAAATCCATGATCAAGTTCGGTGCGGCAGCCATCCATATCGAAGACCAAGTCGGCGCAAAACGCTGCGGTCATCGTCCCAACAAAGAGATCGTCAGCAAGCAAGAGATGGTAGACCGCATCAAGGCAGCCGTGGACGCTCGCACCGATGAAAACTTCGTCATCATGGCGCGCACCGACGCACTCGCCAGCGAAGGCTTAGAAGCGGCACTGGAACGCGCCTGCGCCTATGTTGAAGCCGGTGCCGACATGCTGTTCCCCGAGGCCATCACCGCTCTGCCCATGTACAAACAATTCGCTAGTACCGTCAAAGTACCAGTGTTGGCCAACATCACTGAGTTCGGCGCAACGCCCTTGTTCACCGTGGACGAACTCAAGTCCGCCGATGTCTCACTGGTGCTCTATCCACTGTCGGCTTTCCGCGCCATGAACAAAGCCGCCGAGAACGTGTACACCGCGATACGCCGCGATGGCACACAGAAAAACGTAGTCGATACCATGCAGACCCGTATGGAGCTTTACGATCGCATCAACTACCACGCGTTTGAGCAAAGTCTGGACGCGCTGTTCGCGCAACAAAAGAGCAAGTGAACCTAAACAGTAAGGGGAGAGAGAAATGAGCGAACCACAAGCTAGCGGCTTCAAACCTAAGAAATCCGTCGCCCTGTCTGGCGTCACTGCGGGCAATACCGCGCTGTGTACGGTAGGCAAGACCGGTAACGATCTGCACTATCGCGGCTACGACATCCTAGACGTAGCGGACAGCTGCGAATTCGAAGAGATCGCCTATCTGTTGGTGCACGGCAAATTGCCTACCCCGGCAGAGTTGCGCGCATACAAGATCAAACTCAAGTCCTTGCGCGGCATCCCTGCCAACGTCAGAACCGTGCTGGAATGCCTACCCGCTTCCTCACACCCAATGGACGTGATGCGCAGCGCGGTTTCCGCATTGGGTTGCGTATTGCCCGAGGCACACGACCACAACATCCAAGGCGCGCGTGATATTGCCGACCAACTGATGGCCTCACTGGGTTCGATGTTGCTGTACTGGTATCACTACAGCCACAACGGCAAGCGCATCGAAGTCGAGACTGATGACGATTCCATAGGCGCACACTTCCTGCATCTGCTGCATGGCAAACCGGCCTCGCCATTGTGGGTGAAGGCGATGCACACTTCGCTAATTCTGTACGCAGAACATGAATTCAACGCTTCCACTTTCGCTGGTCGCGTCATCGCGGGTACAGGCTCGGACATGCATTCGGCTATCACCGGCGCGATCGGTGCGTTGCGCGGACCTAAACATGGCGGCGCGAACGAAGCTGCGTTTGAGATACAGAAGCGCTACGACAATCCCGACGAGGCCGAAGCCGACATCCGCCAGCGCGTCGAGAACAAACAGGTCATCATCGGCTTCGGCCATCCGGTCTATACCATCTCCGACCCACGTAACGTAGTGATCAAGAAAGTAGCCAAGGATCTGTCACGTGAGGCCGGTTCAATGAAGATGTACGACATCGCCGACCGTCTCGA
>JAVHRA010000230.1:0-1719 GCA_036171395.1 Gallionella sp.
TAGACCCAGTATTCGTGGTGCATACCGGCATCGCCAAACAATGGTTCTTCAAGTTGATCTTGTCTCTGGTCGACCATCTGGCGGTCGATCCACTCAGCCCGATGGCGATGAAGAAGGTGCTCAAACTGGTCGAGTCCGGTCGTCCTGTCGTGATCTTCCCCGAGGGACGCATCACCACCACCGGCAATCTGATGAAGGTCTATGAAGGCCCAGCCTTCGTTGCTGCCAAGACTGGCGCGACGCTAGTTCCAGTGCGCTTAGATGGCGGCACGCGCAGTTATTTCTCGCGCGTCTCGGGCAAGATGCCCAAGCGTTTGTTCCCCAAGATCACCCTCACCATTTTGCCCGCCACCCATATCGCCATGCCCGAGGCGGCTACCGCCAAGCTGCGCAGACGCAAGGCCGGTGAGGCGATGCGTGTCGTGATGCAGGAGATGATCTTCGCCTCCCAACCCAAGCAGACTGTGTACAGCGCGTTTCTGGATGCCGGTGAGATGTTCGGGCGCAAGCGCCGTCTGGTCGAAGACATGAAGCAGGTTGAATACAGCTACGACGATCTGCTCAAAATGGCTTTGATGCTGGGGCGGTTGGTGGCGCGCGCCACCGCGCCGAATGAGCGGGTGGGCTTGTTGCTGCCCAATGTTGCCGCCACGCTGAGTTTGCTCTTTGGCATGAGCGCCTTGCGCCGCGTGCCCGCCATGCTTAACTACACTGCGGGTACGGATGGTTTGCAGGCGGCATGTGTCGCCGCCGAAATACGCACCATCGTCACGTCACGCGCCTTTGTCGAACAGGCCAAGCTGGCCGATAAACTGTCTGCCTTGCAAGGTGTGCGCCTGTTATTTCTGGAAGACCTGCGCGAGCAGATTTGTTTGACGGATAAGCTGTGGCTGGTACTGTACGCGATGCGTTGCCCGCGCGCGGTCGAACTGGCTGCGCTGCCCGACGATGCTGCGGTGGTGCTGTTCACCTCGGGTTCGGAAGGCAAACCCAAAGGTGTGGTGTTGTCGCATCGCGCCTTGCTTTCCAACATTGCGCAGATACGGGCGGTGATCGATTTCTCGGTGGAAGACAAGGTGCTCAACGCCTTGCCTATCTTCCATTCCTTTGGCCTAACGGCAGGTGCACTGTTGCCTGTATTGACTGGTGCCAACCTGTTCCTCTACCCCAGTCCGCTGCACTATCGCGTCATCCCCGAGCTGGCTTACGACCGGGGCTGCACCGTGCTGTTCGGCACCAATACCTTTCTCGGCAACTACGCCAAGTTCGCCCATCCCTATGATTTTTACCGTTTGCGTTATGTGATCGCCGGCGCGGAGAAGCTTTCCGACGCGGTACGCGGCATGTGGTTCGAGAAATTCGGCATCCGTATCTTCGAAGGCTATGGCGCGACCGAGACCGCGCCGGTGTTGGCGGTGAACACGCCCATGACCTATCGCACCGGCACGGTTGGGCCGCTGTTGCCCGGCATCGAATATCGCTTGGAAGCCGTGCCCGGCATCGCGGTGGGCGGGTTGCTGCATGTGCGCGGCCCGAATCTGATGTCCGGCTATCTGTGCTATGAGCATCCCGGTGAATTAGAACGACCCTCATCTAGCATGGGCGAGGGCTGGTATAGCACCGGTGATATTGTCAGTCTGGATGAGGACGGTTTCGTCAAGATAGTCGGGCGCGTGAAGCGCTTCGCCAAGGTGGCGGGCGAAATGGTGTCGCTGGAAG
>JAVHRA010000231.1:0-1719 GCA_036171395.1 Gallionella sp.
GGATGGTGCTCAAGCAGCAGCTGCAATCGCTCGGCTTGCAGGTCGAGGTTGCCGCGTCGGGCAGCGAGGCATTAGCGTTGTGGCGCGCCAGCCCTTTCGATTTGCTCATCACCGATTGTCATATGCCGGAGATGGATGGCTATGAATTGACCCGCGCCATCCGTGACATCGAGCGTTTGGAAACTCGTGTGCCTATGCCGATACTGGCGTGGACGGCCAACGTGTTGCATGAAGAGCAGCAGCGTTGTGTCGCAGCGGGGATGGATGCGGTGTTGACCAAGCCTACCGATCTACTCGAGTTGCGCGAAAAATTGCTGTACTGGCTTAAGCGGGATAGCGCCATGCTGGTTGCGCAGCAGCTCGCTGGGCAGGACATTGTCGCCGCAGCGATCAATATGCAGATCTTGAGTAAAGTCGCCAAGCGTGCGGTGACCAAGGTTGCCATGCTGCGCGAGTTCGAGGTGCACAACCGAAACGATGTAGCCAACCTGCTGGCGGCATTACAAGCCGGTAATGCGGCGGCAGTGGAGCGCAGTGCCAAGCGCATTAAGGCGGCCAGCGCTATGGTGGGCGCTATGGAATTGGTGGCGCTGTGTGACAAGATCGAGGCGGCGGTGCTGCAAGGCGATATGGGGGAAGCACGCCGTGTCGCGGATACTCAGCTATCCGCCACAGTGCAGAGCTTGGCAGCGTGCATAGCAAAATTTGTTGACGAGTAAGCCGTCCGCTTAACAATGCAATTATCGGGAAGAATGAAATGTACAAAAAATCATTGCGTGTCTTAGTGATAGAAGACCATAACTTCCAACGTAAGGCGGTGGTGCACATGTTGCATGCGCTGTTGGTGGAAGAGGTATGGCAAGCCAACAACGGTAAGCAGGCGCTGGAGATGATACGCGCCGAGCAAGCGCGTCCTTTGGATGTTGTGCTGTGCGATTTGGATATGCCGGAGATGGATGGGATGGAGTTCTTCCGCCATCTCGCCCAACTTCAGCCGGGTATCTCCACCATCATCTTGAGCGGTATGGAGGGCGCGGTGATCACCTCGGTAGAAAAGATGGCAAGCTCCTACGGCTTATGTCTGCTGGGCGCAGTAGAGAAGCCCTTATCGCTAGAGCAACTCGAAACGCTGTTGAGCTCGCATCAGGAAAATAAACTGGCTCAGGCTGCGCCTAAATTCCCCTCCACGTTGACGCCTAAGCGCAGCGACTTTACTTTGCAAGAGATACAGCAAGCGGTGGAGTTCAAAGAAATCCAGCCTTATCTGCAACCCAAAGTCTCGTTACAAACCGGGCAGATAGTGGGGGCGGAAGCACTGGCGCGGTGGCTGCATCCGCAGTATGGCGTGATCCCGCCGGATTCCTTCATCCCTATCCTGGAGCGCAGCGAGAATATGGAAGGGCTGACCTTTTTGATGCTGGAGAGCACCGCAAAAGCGTGTCTGTTGTTGCGCCAGCAAGGTTTTGACCTTGATATGTCGGTGAATATATCGGTGTCCTCGTTACGTGATACCAGCCTAGCGGAACGTATCACGCGCGTGGTGCTGAATACTGGTTTAGAACCTAAACACCTGATCTTCGAAGTCACCGAATCTGCGGCCATGAGCAGCGTCGCGCAAGCGTTGGAAAATCTGGCGCGCTTGCGTATGCGCGGCTTTGGTTTGTCCATCGACGATTACGGCACTGGTTTTTCCAGCATGCAACAACTGACGCGCGTAGC
>JAVHRA010000232.1:0-1718 GCA_036171395.1 Gallionella sp.
CCATGCGTGCCGCCTGCCAAGCAGCATGTTGTCCAGCCGGGCCGGAGCCTATGATAATAACGTCGTAGTCCATATTTGCCTGTTCCTTCATATCTAAACTGACACCGCAATTTATGCAAAGCACTGTGCCCGCATCATCGCAGAATACTAGCAATTAAAATGCCATCAACCGCCACACCCTTTATCCAACATTGCCGTGCTTATGATGGCACGCAAATGCACCATAAGCTCGCATTTGTTGCGCTACGGCATCCTGTATGGTGCGGATTGCCCATACACCGCCCCCGTGTTACTGTTTGCTTACAAAAGCAGTTTGATCCGCATCAACTCTTACCCCATCAGGACTACCATGACCTACTGCCTAGCAATCAATACCGAGACAGGCTTCGTGCTCTGTTCCGACTCGCGCACCAATGCCGGGTTTGACAACGTTTCCACCTACTCCAAGATGCACACTTTTTGCTGGCCGGGTAACCGTGTGTTCGCGGTGTTGGCAGCGGGCAATCTGGCCACCACCCAACTGGTGATCAAACGTCTGCAAGCTGATCTGGACAATAACGCTCAGCCCAATCTGCTCAGTGTCAGTAGCATGCATGAAGCAGTGGATTACGTGGCGGCAGTGAGCACGGGTGTGCAGCATCTGCATGTAGTGCGCGACAGCGGCAGTGTTAATTTCGAAGCCACGTTCATCTTGGTTGGACAAATCGGCACGGCCAGACACGAGACCCTGATGATCTACCCGCAGGGCAATTACATCCACGAATCCGACGAACATCCTTATCTACAGATAGGTGAAATTAAATACGGCAAACCCATCTTGGACCGCGTCATCAAACGCGATACGGTGCTGGAACGCGCTGGCCGCTGTGCATTGGTGTCGATGAACTCGACGGTACGCAGCAACCTCACCGTCGCACCTCCTATCGAGTTACTGGTCTACAGCAAGGATAGTCTGGTGTTCGAGCACAAGCTGTACCTAAAGGAGGAAGATCCGTTCGCCAAAGAAATCGCCGACACGTGGAATCAAGGGCTGGTGTCGGTCTTACAGAGCCTGCCGAAGTTCTACTGGGAAGCGCAACAGCAGGACAGCCCTCCAATGCAAGTCAACAACACTGCCGCCTCCTAATGTAAGCAGCGCGATTGGTCCTAGCAGATCGCTGCGGCACAACTTCTGACCAACCTCCGCATCCCTAGCGCACCACACTGAAGCAGCGCGCGCCAACACAGTGCAGGCGTACCCCCTAGCAGCCGACTGCCCATCGCAACCCACTGAACCGGATAGTTAAATTATCTGGCCTGATTCCTGCTTTAGTTATTGTTAGACCCAATACGAAAGTCGTGAACGATGAAAACAGCCTATGACGAGATGTACGCACCGGATGGTGCGGTACGTGAGCATTACAAGCGTTATGCCAGTTGGTTACAAAAAATTCCGCATGAGGTGATCAACCGCAAACGTAAGGCGGCGGACGTTGCCTTCCATCGCGCCGGTATCACCTTTGCGGTATATGGTGAAGCCAACAGCAAGGAACGCTTGATTCCCTTCGACATTGTGCCGCGCATCATCCCCGCGCAAGAGTGGCAGCGTATGGAGCAAGGCTTGCGCCAAAGAGTGCGTGCACTCAATGCCTTTCTGCACGACATCTACCACGACCAAGAAATTCTCAAAGCGGGGCGCATTCCGGCGCAGCAGATACTGGGCAACAGTCAGTTCCGCA
>JAVHRA010000233.1:0-8159 GCA_036171395.1 Gallionella sp.
CATCGAACGCAAGTTGCAGGAGACGCTCTGGCTGGACAACGTGAGCAGTTACTCCAAGGCTGGCGAGGCGGTAATCTTCGTCACACTCAAAGATGCCATGCCGCCTGCCGAATTGGACAAGTCCTGGTATCGCGTGCGCAAGATACTGGCCGATGTCCGCGCCAGCATGCCCGAAGGCGTGAGTGAACCGCTCATCAATGACGACTTCGGCAACACTGCCAGTGCCATCTACACCTTCAGCTCCGACACACTAGATTACGCAAAACTGGCCGCGCAGGTTGACTCCGCGCGCGACCAGTTACTCAATGTGGCGAATGTCAGCAAAGTGCAGTTGCTGGGCGCACAAGCGGAGAAGATCTATATCGAATTCTCCAGCCAGAAGATGGCTGAGTTGGGCATCGATCCGCTGCAAGTGGCTGCGGCCCTCAAAGCGCGTAACGCGATGGAGCCAGCCGGTGCGGTGCTGTCTCATTTTGACATTGCACGTCTGCGCGTCAGCGGCGACTTCAAATCTTTGCGCAGCATCCAAGACATCGGCATTGCAGCCAAGGGCAAGATGCATCGCTTAGGCGACATCTGCCATGTCTACCGTGGTTATGCCGACCCCGCCTTGTTCAAAATCCACAGCATGGGCAAACCCGCCATCGCGCTCGCCGTATCCATGACCGCACAAGGCGATGTAGCGCAACTGGGTACTGATTTGGCGCGCGAAATGACGCGTATCAAGTCTCGTTTACCCAGCACCATACAGATACGCACCGTCGCGAATCAATCAACGGTGGTCAAACGCTCCATAGACGAATTTATGCGTGCCTTGCTGGAAGCACTGGTTATCGTGCTGGCGGTGAGCTTCGTGAGTCTGGGCGCACGTGCCGGCTTGGTGGTTAGCCTGTCCATTCCGCTGGTGCTGGCAGGTACATTCCTCGTGATGCATCTGCTCGGCATAGCCCTGCACCGCGTCTCGCTGGGCGCACTCATCATCGCGCTGGGCTTGCTGGTGGATGATGCGATGATCGCTGTCGAGATGATGCAGGTGAAACTGGCGCAAGGCTGGAGCAAACTGCATGCGGCGAGTTTCGCCTACAGCAGCACTGCCTTCCCCATGCTCACCGGCACCCTGATCACTGCCGTCGCCTTTCTGCCGGTCGGCCTGGCAAAATCTTCAGCGGGTGAATACACCTTTGCCATCTGCGCGGTAGTCAGTATCGCGTTGTTGGTCTCTTGGCTGGTTGCCGTGATCTTCACCCCCTACATGGGATACCGCCTGCTACGCGCACATCCGCACAGCAATGACGACCTCTACCAACAAGGCTTCTACCTACACTTCCGCACGCTGGTGCAATTTTGTCTGCGCTACAAGAAGTCTGTGGTGGCCGCCACCCTGGCGGTATTTTTACTGGCCGTAGCAGGTTTCGATAAAGTCGAGCAGGCCTTCTTCCCGCCTTCCGATCGTCCCGAGTTATTGATGGACGTATGGTTACCCGAAGGCAGCGCCTTCACCGCGACCGAGGGCTTGACCATAGAGCTGGAAAAAAAACTCGCCGCGCTGCCCGGCATCATCGACTACACCAGCTATATAGGCGGCAGCACGCCGCGCTTCTATCTGCCGCTAGACCTCGCGTTGCCTACGCCAAATTACGCACAGGTGGTGATTACCGCACAGGACAGCGTGGCACGCGAAACAGTGTTGCGCCAAGTCAACCAGCTACTCGACAGCGACTATCCGGGCATGGGCATCCGTATCGCGCGACTGGAAAATGGCCCGCCAGTGGGATATCCGGTGCAATTCCGTATCTTGGGCGAGGATCAGCAGACCTTGTATCGTATCGCGCAACAAGTTGAAGCCATCGTCAAACAGCATCCTCATACCAAGAACGTCAGCCTCGATTCGAATGCCAAGCTGCGCGTAATCAATATCCAGGTCGACCAAGAACATGCTCGTGCCCACGGTCTCTCCTCTCAGGCCATATCGCGCAATCTGCAATCCTTGCTGAGTGGTTTGAGTGTCTCGACGATGCATGAAGGAAGCCATCGCATCGAGATCCTCGCGCGTGCCGATGCTGCCGATCGCAGCGACCCCGATGCGCTCTCCCGCTTGAACTTACTGACTGCGGATGGCAAGTTCGTCCCATTGGGCGCTATCGCCAAGATAAATACAACGGAAGAGGATGGCATCATCTGGCGCATGAATCGTATGCCTGTGATCACAGTGCGTGCTGATGTGCCCGATGAATACAGTGCTTCAGACGTGAGCATTGCCATAGACAAACAACTCGCAACCTTGCGCGCCAAGTTGCCTGAGGGATACCGCATAGAAGCCGGGGGCGTGCTGGAAGGGGATGATCAGGCGACCGACTCTATCGTGGCTATCCTGCCGCTGATGGGCATCATCATCGTGACGTTGTTGATGCTGCAACTGCAACGTTTTAGCTTGGTGATTCTGGCGCTACTGACTGCCCCCTTAGGCATCATAGGTGTAACGGCTGCGCTGCTGTTGTTCCATGTACCATTCGGCTTCGTCGCGATGCTGGGCATGATTTCGCTATGCGGCATGATTATGCGCAATTCGGTCATCCTGCTCGATCAGATCAGTCAAGACATCGCGGCGGGCATAGACCGTTACGATGCCATCGTCGAATCGACCGTGCGCCGCTTCCGGCCTATCATGTTGACTGCGGCTGCAGCGATACTGGCGATGATTCCACTTACGCGTAGCGTGTTTTGGGGGCCTATGGCCATCGTCATCATGGGCGGCTTGTTGGTCGCAACATTTTTGACCTTGCTCTATTTACCGGCGTTATATGCGTGGTGGTACAAGGTTAAGTCGCCTACTGTTAACACAGCGTAGCGCACGTTTTACCCCCATCTTACCTTCCCACTGCGAGCGGGAAGGCAAGATGGAAATACAGCATTTATTTTTAGCGAGGTTGTTATGTCGGGAAATCTTTTCATCATCAGTGCGCCTTCGGGCGCTGGCAAGACCAGCTTGGTCCACGCGCTGCTTAACATCAACCCGCAGATAGATTTATCAGTTTCCTACACCTCGCGTGCACCGCGTGCCGGGGAAGTGGACGGCAAGGCCTACCATTTTGTCAGCCGCGACACCTTCATCGAGATGCAAAAGCGCGGTGAGTTCCTCGAAAGTGCGGAGGTCTACGGTAACTACTACGGCACCTCACAGACTTGGATCACACAAGAGAATGCCAAAGGCCGCGACATCCTGTTGGAAATCGACTGGCAAGGCGCCGAGCAGGTGCGCAAGATTTTCCCCCTAGCCATCAGCATATTCATCTTGCCCCCCTCTCTTGCCGCTTTGCGCCAGCGCCTTACCGGTCGTGGCACCGACCATGCGGACATCATCACGCGCCGTATGGCAGCTGCACGCATCGATGTCTCGCATGTATCTGAATTCGATTATGTTATTATCAACGACAATCTGAACGAGGCACTGCGCGAGCTCAATGCGGTGGTATTGAGCGCAAGACTCACCTGCACCAAGCAGCTGTCCCGTTACGAAAACCTTATCAATCAACTGCAAAGACCGGAGTAAACCATGGCACGTATCACAGTCGAAGAATGTCTGTCACAAATCCCTAACCGTTTCGAACTCACTTTAGCTGCCGCGTATCGCGCACGCCAACTCGCGAATGGCGCGACACACTTGGTTGAAGAGAGCAAGGACAAGCCCACCGTTGTCGCACTGCGCGAGATCAGTGAAGGTAAAGTGGGTAAAGAGATTCTCAATCGCGGCATGGCATAACCCAAGCAGAGCGATGAATGGCGGACGCAGAACTACTTCTTGAAGAGGTCTCTACCTACCTAAAAGAGCAGGATGTAGCGCATGTCCGTACCGCCATAGAGTTCAGCCGAGTCGCGCATCAGGGCCAGATGCGTCATTCCGGCGACCCGTATGTCACCCACCCGATCGCGGTGGCACGCATACTTACCCCCTTACATTTGGATGTCCAAGCCATCATCGCTGCCCTGTTGCACGATGTGATTGAAGACACCCCGATTACTGCGACTGAAGTCGCTGCGAAGTTCGGCACACCAGTGGCTGAATTAGTAGAGGGTCTGAGCAAGCTGGACAAAATCCATTTTGAGACGCGCGAAGATGCGCAGGCCGAGAATTTTCGTAAGATGTTGCTGGCGATGGCTCGCGATGTACGCGTCATCCTCATCAAGCTGGCCGACCGTTTGCACAACATGCGCACCTTGGGTGCGATGTCGCGCGAGAAATGCGAGCGCATTGCCGGTGAAACCATGGAGATTTACGCTCCCATCGCCAATCGGCTGGGACTGAACGAGATCCATCACGAATTAGAGGATCTGAGCTTCAAGCATCTGCATCCCAATCGTTATACCGTGTTGGCCAAGGCGCTCAAAGTTGCGCGCGGCAACCGACGTGAGGTGGTCAACAAGATTCTCGAGGCAGTTCGTCAACGTCTTCAAGACTGGCATATCGAGGCGGATGTAAGCGGGCGCGAAAAGAACATCTACAGCATCTACAAAAAGATGCAGCTCAAACACCTAGCCTTCTCCGAGGTCTTGGATATTTACGGCTTCCGTGTTTTGGTGAACGACACCAATAGCTGTTACATCGCCATCGGTGCGCTGCACTCGCTATACAACCCCATCCCAGGCAAGTTCAAAGACTATATCGCCATCCCCAAGTTGAATGGTTACCAGTCTTTGCACACTACCCTGTTTGGCCCTTTTGGCACACCGATTGAAGTACAGATACGCACCCAAGAGATGCACAAAATTGCAGATGCGGGCGTGGCGTCACACTGGCTGTACAAGAGCGGCCACGAGTCCATCAATGATCTGCATAAGAAAACCCATCAATGGTTGCAGGATCTGCTCGAAAGCTTGAGTCAAAGTAGCGACTCCGCAGAGTTTCTAGAGCATCTCAAAGTCGACCTATTCCCCGACGAAGTCTATGTCTTCACGCCCAAGGGCAAGATATTGTCTCTGCCTCGTGGCGCCACAGCCGTTGACTTCGCCTATACCGTGCATACCGATATCGGTAACCGCTGTGTCGCGGTCAAAGTCAATTTTGAGTTGGTACCGCTGCGCAGTGAATTACGCAACGGCGACCGGGTAGAAATCATCACCGCTGCACACGCCAAGCCCAACCCTGCCTGGCTGAACTATGTCACCACCAGCAAAGCGCGCAGCCATATACGCCACTTCCTTAAGACGATGCAGTCGGGTGAGTCGGCTCAACTGGGTGAACGTCTGCTCAATCAGGCGCTCGCCTCGCTCAAGGTCAATCCACAAGATATGGGCGAGAGCCATTGGCTACGCTTATTGCGCGACACTGGGGTGAAGTCGCGTCAGGACATGCTGGCCGACATAGGCTTAGGTCGACGTCTGAATATGGTGGTCGCACGGCAATTAGCGTTAATCGGTGAGGCTCAAGGAGAGCCCGCACCAAACTCGGTCATCACCATACAAGGCACCGAAGGCATGGCCGTACAGTTCGCCAAGTGCTGCCGCCCTATTCCAGGCGACCCGATCATAGGCCTCATCAAAAACGGACAAGGGCTGATCGTACACACCCATGACTGCCCTACCTTGCGCAGAGGCAAGAGCGGCGAACAATGGCTAGATGTCGCTTGGGACAAAGATATCCACCGTAACTTTGTAGTTGCGATCAAGTTGCTGGTGGAAAATCAGCGTGGTGTGCTGGCCAAGGTCGCCGCAGCCATCTCTGATGCGGAATCAAACATCGAGAACGTCAACTTCCATAATGAAGGGGAATACACCGCACTGTATTTCACTTTAGAAGTGGGACATCGTATCCACCTCGCGGAGGTGATGCGCAAGTTACGCAGAATTCCGGAAGTGGTACGCATCATTCGAGTAAAGAGCGCCAGTTAGACGCGAAACTCGGCCAATAACGCCAACATCGCTGACGCCTTATCTAAGGTTTCCTGATACTCAGCCTCACATAGTGAGTCGGCAACGATGCCGCCGCCCGCCCAGCAGCGTATCTCTCCGTGCGAATAGACCAATGTGCGTATTACGATGCTGCTATCCATGTTGCCATCAAAGCCTATATATCCTATAGCACCGCAATACACGCCACGCCTATGCGGCTCGAGTTGCTCGATGATTTGCATAGCTCTACGTTTTGGCGCACCTGTTATGGAACCGCCCGGAAAGCATTCGTGCAACACATCCAGCGCGCTACTAGCCGAGGTTAGCTTCCCCCTGACCGTACTGACCAGATGATGGACATTGGTATAGCTTTCCACTTCAAATAGCTTGGGTACGACAACTGAACCTGGCTGGCAACTTTTACTCAGATCGTTACGCAGCAGATCGACGATCATCAGATTCTCGGCCCTATCTTTAGGATGTGAAGCCAACTCTAGCGCGTAGCGACGGTCACTATCCGCATCCGCTCCACGTGGTCGCGTACCCTTGATGGGCTTGGTTTCTACACTGCCCTCTTGCACACTCAGGAAGCGTTCCGGCGATGCACTCAATATCTGTACCCCAGGAAAATCCAAGAATGCGGCATAGGGCGCCGGACTTATCGTGCGCAGATGTAGATACGCCATATAGGCATCGCCGGTCGCATCAGCGCTGAAACGTTGGGCAAGATTAATCTGATAACAATCACCCGCCTGTAGATAGGCTTGCACCTGAGCATAAGCTTGCGCATAGCTGGTCTGATTAAAGTTTGAGCGCACCTCACTACTAACCTGAAAAGTTGTAGTCTCGGCGACAACCGGGACGGACAACAGGTGAGCGATTGCATCGAGTTGTTGTCTGGTCTCAGGAAAACGAAGATGAGAGACCAAACGGCAGCGCTGCTGTTGATGGTCAATTAGGAGTGCCCAGTCGTATATGCCGACCATCATCAAGGGTAACTGCTCCTCATCAACTGCAAGCTCGGGCATTTCCTCCAAGCTGCGGGCAAGATCATAACTCCAGTATCCCAGTGCTCCTCCCGCGAATGGCACATCCGTTACCGACCTCACTGTGTCACGCAACTCGGCATGCAACATTGCGAATGCCTGCGCGTTGTGCGTATCCACTACCAAGGTGTGATGGGGAGCGGCACACAAGATGTCATATCTGGACAAGGCGCAACTGTCCAACCATACCGCCCAATCCAATGTGCGCAGTGCGGTGAAGTAGGGTTCGACCTCTACGGTATAGGGTAGATCGATGGAATAGAAACTCAAGGAAATCTCAGCCTCGTCGTTAATCGCGGATAATGAGCGCATCTAAACTATTTGGGGGAAACACATGACCACCATCGTCGCTGTCAAAAAGCACGGTATCGCTACAATCGCTGCTGATACGCTCACCACTTTTGGCAACACAAGACTACCCTCTCATCTGGATGCATCTCACGACAAGATACTGCATATCGGTGATAGTTACGTGGGTGTATGCGGTAGTGCCGCACACCATTTGGTCTTGGCTAATCTACTGACCAAATCAGCTGATGTGCAGCTTAACAGCAAGGCGCAGATTTTTGAAACGTTTCGCAAACTTCATCCCATCCTCAAAGAAGAGTGCTACTTGAATCCCAAAGAAGATGAAGAAGACCCCTACGAGTCCAGTCAAATCACCGCTTTGATAGCCAACACGAATGGTATTTTCGGTGTGTATTCCATGCGTGAAGTTTTCGAGTACACGCAATACTGGGCGATAGGTTCAGGCCATGAGTTCGCGCTGGGCGCCATGAGTTACGCCTACGCTCATCTGGACAGTGCGGAGAGCATCGCTAACGCAGGTGTAGTTGCCGGTATCGATTTAGATAAGAACAGCGCAGCCCCTATCACGCGCTACAGCGTAGTGTTAACTAAATAATGCAGGATGCAAAAAAGTAGCCCGAAACAGAACGTTTCCGACCAACACGAAACGGCTGCACAATAAAAGAGCGTGCAATTAAAAGGGCGCACGCACCGGATAGTGCGCCAAATATCTACGCCTGCGGGAGAGGCCCCTTTAGCTTGCGCAATCAGGGGCTGTCACCACAGTCCTGATTAGTTCGGCTTACCAATCCCCGGTGTAGGAAAAGGCCATGATGCTGCCGGACGAACAGGTGCTGGCGCAGAAGGAGCCGGAGCTGCCGGTTTGCTAACGACTGAAGCGGGTGCGGCGGCTTTTACTGCTGGCTTGGCTGCTGGCTT
>JAVHRA010000234.1:0-1711 GCA_036171395.1 Gallionella sp.
GTCGGGCGCGTGAAGCGCTTCGCCAAGGTGGCGGGCGAAATGGTGTCGCTGGAAGTGGTGGAGAAAATGGCGGGTCTGGCCTCACCCACGGCCACGCATGCGGCAACCACCCAAGTCGATGCACAACGCGGCGAGACCGTGGTGCTGTACACCACCGATGCCGCGCTGACCCGCGATGCCATGCAGGCCGTGGCACGCGAGCAAGGCTGGCCTGAGCTGGCCGTGCCGCGCAAGCTGGTGCGCGTAGATGCATTGCCATTATTGGGCACGGGCAAGCTGGATTACGTGACGCTCAAGTCTTGGGCGGAGACAGCCTGATGAGCAGTCAGATCCATCTGCTCACCACGCGGCGCTTTTTGCCTTTCTTCGGCACGCAATTCTTCGGTGCCTTCAACGACAATCTGTTTAAGAATGCGCTGGTGGTGCTGCTGACTTTTCAGGCCGCCAGCTGGACCACACTCAAGCCCGAGCTATTGGCGAACATCGCAGCCGGGGTTTTCATCCTGCCGTTCTTCCTATTTTCCGCGACCGCCGGGCAGCTGGCCGATAAATACGATAAGGCGCGATTGGCCAGACTGGTCAAAGTATTGGAGATATTCATTATGCTGGTGGCGGGCGTGGGGTTTGCGCTGCATAGTCTGGCGCTATTGATGTTCGGCCTGTTCCTGTTCGGTGTGCATTCGACTTTGTTCGGGCCGGTCAAATACGCCATCTTGCCGCAGCACCTCAAGCCCGAGGAGTTGGTTGGCGGCAATGCACTGGTAGAAGCGGGTACTTTTGTCGCCATCTTGGTGGGCACCATCGCCGGTGCGCTGATGGCATCACTTGAGAATGGTGAGCTGTGGATTACGGTGGGTGGGGTGCTGGTGGCGGTGGCGGGTTACCTCGCCAGTCGCGGCATCCCTGCCGCAGCTGCTCCTGCGCCAGAACTGCGCATCAACCTGAATCCTTGCACCGAGACTTGGCGCAACATCGGCTTCGCCAGCGAGAACCGCACGGTGTTTCTATCCATACTCGGCATCTCCTGGTTCTGGTTGTATGGCGCTTTATTCCTCGCGCAATTTCCCGCTTACGCCAAGAACGTGTTGGGCGGATCGGAGACCTCGGTGACCTTGTTGCTGGCGGTTTTCACCATAGGCATAGGCACGGGTTCCATGTTGTGCGAACGCATGTCCGGCAAGATGGTCGAGATCGGTCTGGTACCGTTCGGCTCCATAGGCTTGACGCTGTTCGGCCTGGACTTGGCTTGGGCTTCACCCTCGGCGGTGCATGGCGGCGCCGCCTTGGGCGCGCTGGCCTTGCTGGCGGATCCTGGCATGTGGCGCGTGCTGTTCGATCTGCTGGGCTTGGGCTTGTTTGGCGGCTTCTTCATCGTGCCGCTCTACGCCTTGATACAAACGCGCAGTCAGGCCGAGATGCGGGCGCGCATCATCGCCAGCAACAACATCATGAATGCACTGTTCATGGTGGTGGGTGCCTTGGCGGCGGGCGCACTGTTGAGCAGCGGATTATCGATACCGGCTTTGTTCGGCGTGGCAGCGATTTGCAACGCGGCGGTGGCGATTTATATCTACCAGCTGGTGCCGGAATTTCTGTTGCGTTTTATCGTTTGGATGCTGATACATACGGTGTATCGATTGGAAAAATGCGGCATCGAACATATTCCCGATGAAGGGGCTGCGGTGCTGGTCTGTAATCATGTGAGCTTCGT
>JAVHRA010000235.1:0-1679 GCA_036171395.1 Gallionella sp.
CGCGCACATTCAGTTGCGCATCGTCGGCAAGGATGGTGTTGATGCCGGTCAGCACAGCACAGGAACGCGCGCGCCAGTGCTGCACATCGCGCCTTGCTGCCGCGCCAGTAATCCACTGACTTAGGCCATTATTCAACGCGGTGCGACCATCCAAACTCATGCCCACCTTGCTGCGCACATAGGGCATAGCGTGCGTCATCCGCGACACGAAGCCGCTGTTCAACTCACGCGCCTGCGCCTCCATCAAGCCACACTCGACTGCGATACCGGCTGTTTGTAACTTCGCCACCCCTTTGCCCGCGACCAAGGGATTAGGATCCTGCATCGCCACCACCACACGACTCACACCCGCCGCAATCAGGCCATCCGCACAGGGCGGAGTACGACCAAAGTGGGCGCAAGGTTCGAGCGTGACATATGCCGTGGCACCGCGTGCCGCAGCGCCAGCCTCACGCACTGCATACACCTCGGCATGCGGCTCACCCGCCTTTTGATGCCAACCCGAACCGGCGACTTTGCCATCGCGCACCAACACACAACCCACGCGCGGATTGGGACTCGTGCTATACAGACCCTGCTCGGCCAAACGCAGTGCCAGTGCCATGTACTCGCTATCGGCGGGACTGAACATCAACTCTTGCGCTTATCCGCACCCCTGCGTGCGGGGGTGCCACTGACCGCATCCACCGCATCCGCAAAATCGCCGACATCTTGGAAGCTCTTGTACACCGAAGCAAAACGGATATAAGCCACCTTGTCGAGCTTGAGCAATTCCTTCATCACCATCTCGCCTACCTGACGCGAACCAATCTCGCGTTCGCCCAGTGCAAAGATCTTTTGCGAGACATGATCGATAGCGGCGTCCACCAACTCGGTCGAGACCGGACGTTTGTGCAGGGCACGCGAAAAACTGGTGCGCAGTTTTTGCGTGTCAAACTCGCTGCGCATCCCGTTTTGCTTGACCACTTGCGGCATACGCAACTCCACCGTTTCGTGCGTGGTGAAGCGTTTTTCGCACGACACGCAACGACGGCGACGACGGATGCTGTCGCCCTCATCGCTTTCGCGCGTGTCGACGACTTGCGTCTCGTGACCTTTACAGAAGGGGCACTTCATCGGGGAAGGGGGAAGAGAGAAGAGAGAAGGGAAAAGGCGGTGCAGCGCAAAGCCGCAGCTACCCTTCCCCCTTTACTCTTCTCCCTTCTCACACTAAGCACCGTACACAGGGAACTTGGTCGTCAGCAGCTTGACCTCTGCGACCACACGGGCGGCGACTGCTTCATCTTGCGGCGCATCCAGAACATCGGCAATCAGATGAGCCAGTTTCTCGGTTTCCATTTCTTTGAAACCACGGGTAGTCATCGCAGGCGTACCGATACGGATACCGGAAGTAACAAACGGCTTCTGCGGATCGTTGGGGATCGCATTCTTGTTCACTGTGATATGGGCACGACCCAAAGCAGCTTCAGCATCCTTGCCGGTCAGATTCTTGGCTTGCAGATCAACCAGGAACACATGGCTGTCCGTGCGACCCGACACGATGCGCAGACCGCGCTCGGTCAGCACGCGTGACATCACGCGCGCGTTGTCCACCACTTGCTTCTGATAGGCCTTGAACTCTTTGCTGCCTGCTTCTTTGAAAGCCACCGCTTTGGCTGCAACAACGTGCATCAAAGGGC
>JAVHRA010000236.1:0-7941 GCA_036171395.1 Gallionella sp.
TGTATGGCCGCACTGGATGCAGACAAATATCTGGCCTCGATGAAGAAGATCTAAACGTCTTAACGATGTGCTTGGAGAGCCACCGACACAGGCAAGCTGATTTGCCCGTCTCGGTGGCTCTTACCTATTGACGAGACGATATCCAGACTCCCCAAAATGTCTAAACCGGAGCAGCCCAATAAGGAAGACGATGCGTTGCTGTTTCGTGCCACGCTGGGTGATGTCACGCCTTTACCCGAGCCTAACCGTATCCTGAACCTGGCTCCGCCACGGCATGCATACTTGCCTAGCGCAGCGGCCAGTGTTGTCATTCCAGATACGCTATCGGATACTTTTCTCGACAGTCCGCCAGACGAATACAGCGCTAATGGCATCTCGCGCCAGTCTTTACGTAGATTAGCGCGAGCTTATTGGCCGGTACAGGACTGCATAGACTTACATGGGCTACACAGCGATGCAGCCCGCCGCACACTACAGGCATTCCTGCACAATGCACTGGAGCAGCGGAGTCGATGTGTGTTGGTGATACACGGTAAAGGCTTGAACAGCAAAAGTGGGGAAGCCGTCTTGAAACTGCGCACGCGACATTGGTTGATACAACATTCCGGCGTGATGGCCTACTGCGATGCGCCTATCAATCTAGGTGGCACGGGTGCCACCATCATCGTGCTTAAGCTCAACCCTTAGACTTATTACTCATGACATACATCATGTATTCAAAAAACACCTGACACCAGTCTTGGTCGTTGTCTTTGAGTGAATTGAGTAAATTTTTAACTTCACTGGCCGGCCAATTGGGATTGTAAGAAACCAGCAACTCTTCAGAGTACATCTCTATACTTTCCTGCAAGCGATTTGCCATACGACTAATACCATCGAACATGATGGCCAAGTCTTTATCTGAGTCTATTTCAGCCGTGAGATCACCGTAGATTTTGGGATTCTTTTTGGTGAACTCGATGAACTTGGTCAGTACATAGAAGAACTCTCCCTTGTTATCTTTGTTAACCGAGTCCCCCAACATAAATGGCAGAACAGAGAGTTCCAACCAGTAGTAACCTAGTTTTGGATTGCGGTGCTTTGATACACCAACGTAACCATTTCTCGCTTTGGCGCGCTGGATGAAGTCTTCAAGTAAGAGTTTTTCTGACGAACGGGAAGCAATGTCTTTGCCCTCTAGTACTGAGGGGCGAACCATGAAAAAATCCGGGAAATCACTGTACAACTTGCCAGAATGATTGTGGTCGCGGTAATAACTGTTGAATACCTTAAGCGCATACTCGTCGTTCTTTTGCGTATCAAAGAACTTTTCATGGGATGCTTTTTTATGTGCCATAGCTTAATCTTTGCCTTGTTCTATTTAATTTTTATTATTGGCTGGATTTATAGCTATTTTTATTAGAGCCGTGCTGCTGTTTTTATTTTTGGCTGGTATGTTGCTATTATTATTAGCCGTAACCGCTTCTGCTTATATAATGATAACCCGTAACGCACGGGCTTGTCTTTGCCTTTGGTCGATTACTGTAAGAAAACCGCCTACTACTCATGGAGAGTGAAGTGATGAGCAAATATCTAACCCTATTATTTTTGATACTTAGCCCAAACAGCTTTGCAGCAGCAAACAAATGGATAGATGAAAATGGGCACGTACATTACTCTGATCAAGTCGCTCCAATTCATGCCAAAGCCGCAAAACAGATCGGGAGCAACACCCCCGACTTACCTGCTTTGACTGCAACTTCAGGTGTCCCGGCAGGCTCCGGTGTAGCGGCAACTACGAGCAATGGCTCCCCAAGCAAAGACCCAGCCAAAGAAGCTGCCGCGAAAAAAGCAGCCGCCGCAAAAGCTGAACAAGAAGCCGCAATCAAAGCCCAAAATCAAGCCAACTGTTCCGCAGCAAAGCAAAACCTTGCTAATCTAAAGGACGGTATGCGTATCGCTACGGTTGACCCAACCACAGGTGAACACTCCTTTTTAGATGATGCACAACGTGCCAAGAGCACAGAGGAAGCACAGCAACAGATCAGTAAGTTCTGCCAGTAATCTGCACACTAGCGTAGCAAAATAGGTTACGCGACGATCTGTTCGTCACGCATGCGCAGGGCTTCTTGGATGTCGACCGTAACGACCTTGGACACGCCCTTCTCCTGCATGGTCACGCCTATTAGTTGTTCCGCCATCTCCATGGCAATCTTGTTATGGCTGATAAACACGAACTGAGTCTGTTCAGACATCTTCTTCACCAACTTACATAGACGCTCAGTGTTGCTATCGTCCAGCGGTGCGTCTACCTCATCCAACAGACAGAAGGGGGCAGGATTAAGTTGGAACAGTGAGAACACCAATGAAATTGCCGTCAGCGCCTTCTCACCACCAGACATCAAATGGATGGAACTGTTCTTCTTGCCGGGCGGCTGTGCCATCACCTGCACGCCACTGTCCAATATCTCCTCGCCGGTCAATACCAGCTTGGCCTCTCCCCCTCCAAACAAGATGGGGAACATCTCGGCCAGATGTTCATTGACCTTGTTGTAGGTATCCATCAGCAACTCGCGCGACTCTTTATCGATACGGCGTATCGCATCTTCCAAGGTTGCCATCGCTTCATTTAGGTCCAGTGCCTGTGCATCCAGATAACTCTTACGCTCACTCGCCGTCTGCAATTCTTCTAATGCCGCTAAGTTGACTGCTCCTAAAGCCTCGATCTCGACCTGCAAGCGATTCAACTCATTCTGCAATGACTGCACCTTGAAGGTGCCCGACTCCAATACTGGCAACAGGACCGACTCATCTACTCCCTGTAACTGCTCCGACCATTGTTCAAAATGCAGGCGCGCCTCCTGTTCTTTGAGGGTCAGCTCGTTCATGCGGATACGCAATGGCTCCAAGCTCTGCTCACCTGACATACGTGCTTGCTCTAAGCGCTGCAACATCACCGTCGCATGCTCCAAAGCATTCCGCGCCTCGGCCAACGCGGCTTCAGTGACTTGCCTTGCCTGCAAAGCCTGTTGTAGTTGCGCCTGCACATCCACATCGGCACTGGAATTGAGCTCCTCATCTAGTCCAATTAGATTGAATTCCAATTGCGACAAAGTCACCGCAGCCTGCTCTATACCGCGCTGTAAATCAGCAATCTTGTCCTTACAGGTTTGATTGAAATAACGTGCTTCCTGCAATGCATGCTGGGCGTGTTGCACCCGACTGCGTTGTTCGCGCAGAGCCATATCCCGAGTGTTGGCATGACGCTGCGCTTCGTCTATCTGGGAAAAAAATGCCGCATTGCGTTCACGCAACTCGGCCATCTGCTCATCGAGCACTTGAATCTGCATCTGTTCGTTGAGCAGTAGTTCGGCCATCTCCTGCATTTCCTGCTCAATTTGCGTCAGACGTTCAGCGCTACGTTCCGCAGCTTGAGTAAGTTTAAGGATATTCATCTGCAAACCATGCAGACGCTGTTGCATCTCCTCGCCCGTTCTGCGCAGAGGCAGGATTTGCGCATCGATGTGCTGATGGTATTGCTCGGTCTGCGCCACTTGTTCACGTGCCACAGCGACGTTCTGTTGCTGCTCAGCTACTTGCCCTTCCAGCTGTTCGATCTCACGTTGTCGCGCGAGTACACCATGCAACTGACTGTCGGGCGCATGAAACAACACGCTATGCGCTCCGATCAAATGCCCTTGCGGGGTGACCAGCCAAGCGCCCACCGGTAGCTGCGTGCGCTCAGCCCATGCCTGCTCCAGATCAGTGACCGCATAGACCTGATGCAACCAATCGCGTATTGCGGGCATGACACTGCTGTCATCACATTGCACATGATCCAACAGTGGACGATGCATAGTTTCCACAACAGTGGCAGCGACAGTGTCGGCACTGAACAGCAATGCCAGTTTGGCGGGTGGCGTATCACTAGGTGCCGGCGCATCCATCTGTGCCAAAGCGATGGCATTGATACGCTCGCGTAACACCGCTTCTAATGCATCCTCCCAACCTGCCGCGATTTGAATTGATTGCCATAGACGTGGCTTGTTTTCCAACGCGTGGCGCTGCAACCAAGCGCTTAAATCTTTGTCGTTATCCACCCGCGACTGTAGTTGTTGCAAAGCATGCAGACGTGCTTCGATCTGGGCCAGCGCACGTTCCAACTGCTGCAAATCTAATCGTGCCTGACGACGTTGTTCATCAGCGTGTGGCAGCTGTTGTTGCAGACTGACCAATTGCTCGGCGGCGATGCTGCGCTCTATTTCCAACTCCGCCACTTCCTGTTTTGCATGTTGCAAAGCTGCACCATCAGTACGCGGTAGATTGTCCTTTTCCAACAATAAGCGCGACCGGCGCGACTCCACTTGCTGAATGTTGCGTTGCATATTGGCGCGTTGCGTATCGGCTAATTGCAATTGTTGCTGCAAATGCAACTGCTCGCGCTGCACCGCGTGATAGTGTTGTTGCGCCTGACTGGCCGACTCTTCTGCAGCCGGCAGACTTTCTGCCTCGCATTCGGCATTTTGTTCTGCCTCGGCCAGCTTCACCACAGCACTTTCCTGTTGACGCTGCCAGTGCTCCAACAAAGAAAGCGTGCCACTGCGCTGACTGCTTTGCTGCTCTATCTGTTTCTTGGCCTGAGATATTTGCAAAGCAAGGCGCTGGCGTTGCGTGGCGGCATGCGCAATCTGTTGTTCCAAACGGGCGATCTCTGCATTGGCTGTGTAAAACTCCCCCTGTTTTACATGTAGGGCATCAGACAACTGGTAATGACCACTGCGCGCGGACTCAAGCTGACTCTCGATTTCACGCAGCTGGGCAGTTTGCGCTTCCAACTCGGTACGGGTTTTTTCTAGTGTTTGCTGATGTCGCACGCGCTGTGCTTGAGCCTCTTGCCGCTTCAGCAACCAGAATATTTTTTGCGAGGTATCACGCTGCGTTTCCAGAGCCCGATGTTGCTTGGCGACTTCCGCTTGTGCCCCCAAGTGCACGAGCTGCTTATCCAGCTCTTGAATGATGTCGCCGACGCGCAACAAATTGTCGCGGGTGTCGGCGATGCGCAATTCAGTCTCGCGTCTGCGGTCGCGGTATTTGGAAACACCCGCCGCCTCTTCCAGAAAGATACGCAGCTCCTCCGGTTTTGCTTCGATGATGCGCGAGATCATGCCTTGCTCGATGATCGCATAAGCACGCGAACCCAAGCCGGTACCGAGGAAGATATCGGTCACATCCTTGCGACGCACTTGCTGATTGTTGATGAAATAAGAAGAGTCACCATCACGCTTCAGCACGCGTTTGATGGCGATCTCGGCATAACTGGACCACTGTCCCACGGCCTTGCCTAAAGCGTTGTCGAACACCAGTTCCACACTAGCGCGCGACACCGGTTTACGTTTGCTGGAACCGTTGAAGATCACGTCCTGCATGGTAGAACCGCGCAATGCAGAGGCCTTAGATTCGCCTAATACCCAGCGCAACGCATCGATCACATTAGATTTTCCACACCCATTCGGCCCGACCACTCCCACCACCTGCCCCGGCAGGGCAATATGAGTAGGGTCAACGAAGGATTTGAAACCGGCTAGCTTGATGTGGGAAAGACGCAATTAAGTAACCTTTATAGATTTTTACTACGGGCATAAACAGCTCTAGGTGCCTGCTGGCGTCGGACACTGCGAAAAATCAGATTTCTCAAAGTATCCAAACATTACACGTTTTATAATGCGCGCCATTCTAACCGAAGCGAGACACCTGACCAAATGACCACCAAGCCCAACAAGACACTGGAGACCTTCCCCAACCCCAACCCAAAACGCGATTATCACATCCACATGGAGATACCCGAATTCACCTGTCTGTGCCCCAAGACCGGCCAGCCGGATTTCGCCACCCTGATTTTGGATTACATCGCCGACCAGCATTGCGTGGAACTAAAGAGTCTGAAGCTTTATATGTGGTCGTTCCGTGAAGAAGGGCACTTCCATGAAGACATGACCAACTTGATTCTGGATGACCTGGTGGCAGCGACCCAACCACGCTTTATGCGCCTCACCGCAAAATTCTATGTGCGCGGCGGTATCTTCACCAACGTCATCGCTGAACATCGCAAACAAGGCTGGCAACCCGCTCCCTTCGTCGAACTGAGCCAGTTCGGCACACAGTCGAATACACGCGGCTAAATGTATCTGGGCCTTGATTTCGGCACCTCAGGCGCTCGTGCCTGTGTAATCGATGCCCATAGAGTCGTACACTGGAAACAGCATTTCACCTATCCTGAGGCTGCTTCACAAACACCCTTCGATTGGCGCAACGCCCTATACACGCTACTCGACAGCCTACCCAAGCCGATTGCTCAAGCACTACAAGGGATCGCTATAGACGGCACGTCCGGCACGGTGATGTTGTGTGATTTAACCCTTACACCTATAGGTCCTGCACTGCTGTACAACGATGCCCGTGCGTCGTTGCAGGCGCAACAACTTAAGTTACTCGCCCCCACAGAATCCGGTGTCTGTAGCCCTACTTCAGGCTTAGCAAAGCTGCTCTGGCTTGCGCAACATCATCCCAATGCAAGCTATATGCTGCATCAAGCAGACTGGTTAACCGCGCTGCTCTCGGGGCAAGCCGGTAGCAGCGATTACCACAACGCCTTGAAGAGCGGCTACGACGCTGAACGACTCGAATGGCCAGACTGGGTACAGTCACTCCCCGTCGCCCACCTGCTACCCCAGGTCGTCTCACCAGGTGAAGTAATCAGCCGGATTGCATCACCTGTAGCATCGCGTTTTGGCATCGCTATGGATTGTGTGATCCATGCCGGCACCACGGACAGCATTGCAGCCTTTATGGCTAGTGATGTAAACGATACCGGCATCGGCGTGACCTCGCTGGGCACGACGCTGGTACTTAAACAGCTAAGCAAAACGCGTATCGATGCCCCGGATTACGGCATCTATAGCCATCGCTTCGGCAAACTTTGGCTGGTAGGGGGAGCATCGAATGCTGGCGCGGGAATACTCCGGAAGTTTTTTGACGATGGGCAACTGTGCCGACTCAGCACGCAAATCGACGCCACACAAGACAGTCCACTCGATTACTACCCCTTAGTTGCAGCGGGCGAGCGCTTTCCCACCAACGACCCGTCTTTGCTCCCTCGACTATCGCCGCGCCCCACCGATGATGTCGCGTTCTTGCATGGCTTACTACAAGGTTTGGCACGTATCGAAGCAACTGGCTATGCACGGCTAGCTGAACTCGGTGCAGACCCCATCAGCAAAATATTTAGCAACGGCGGCGGGGCACAAAATCCAGCATGGTGCAGCATCAGGTCACGGCTGCTTAACCGCCCCGTTTTTGTTTGCGCCCAAAATGAGGCCGCGTATGGCGCGGCTTTACTGGCATCTAGGCATGATGTACTAGCCACCGCCGACGAATAAAACGCTATAATCGTTTGCTAGCAAGATCGCTTTCTGGTATTAAAGCGAACCGAATTTTTATCGAGTTGGAGAAGTGCAATGCCGGTATCACCAAAAGCTGCTACCCCCTACAAAGCAAAAAAAGGGGAGGAGTACATGAACCCCAAGCAATTAGATCATTTTCGTGGCGTGATGAATGAAATCAAGGCCGGTTTGGGTGCGGACATCGATCGTACTGTGCACACCATGCAAGACGAAGCGACAGTATTCGCCGACCCTAATGACCGTGCCACCCAAGAGTCGGACATGAGCTTGGAACTGCGCAATCGTGACCGTGAACGCAAACTGATCAAAAAGATCGATGAGATGTTGGCCAAAATTGATTCCGGTGAATATGGCTACTGCGACAATTGCGGCATCGAGATCGGGCTGAACCGTTTAGAGGCGCGCCCAACAGCCACCTTGTGTATCGATTGCAAAACACTGGATGAGATTAGAGAAAGACAAGTCGCAAAGTAATAGAACTATCGCCTCTCCACATTGCGGG
>JAVHRA010000237.1:0-7909 GCA_036171395.1 Gallionella sp.
ACTATCGACCTTCACCGTATTGATGGCGGGCGGCGGTGTGCTGTGGTTGATGGGCGCTACGCTCACCCAGCACATGGTCAAGTTGTTGCACGATGGCCTGAGTTTCAAACAGGAAATGGCCTTCAATTCCGCTTTACTCACGCCGCGCCTGTATGAATTGTCGGTGGAGATGTTGCTGGTATTTTCCCCGCTGTTGTTGGCGGTGCTGGTCGCCGCTGCGTTCTCGCCGTTGTTGTTGAACGGCTGGTCGTTCAGTGCCCAAGCTTTGCAGCCGCAGTTCTCGCGCATGAATCCGTTGTCCGGGATTGCGCGCATGTTCTCGATGAATTCACTGGTCGAGTTGGTGAAAGCCTTAGCCAAGTCCGCCGTGGTTGGCGGTGTGGGAGCTTGGGTGATCTGGCATAACAAGGATGCGGTGCTGGCGCTGAGCAGCCAGACCCTGAGTGTCGCCATCCCGCAGATGGGACATTTGCTCGGTAGCAGTTTTATGGCGGTGGTGGGCGCGATGTTCCTCATCGTGCTGGTGGATGTGCCCTTCCAACTCTGGGAACACAACAAGAAACTGATGATGACCAAGGAAGAGTTGCGCCAAGAATCCAAAGAGACCGAGGGTGATCCTATGGTCAAAGGTCGTATCCGTAGCATGCAACGTGAAGCGTCGCGGCGTCGCATGATGGCGGCTATTCCCAGCGCCGACGTGGTGGTTACCAACCCTACCCATTACGCCGTGGCACTCAAATACAGCGAGGATGGCATGCGTGCCCCTACCGTGGTTGCTAAGGGCGCCGATCTGTTAGCCAAACGCATCCGCGAGGTGGCGCAAGAGCATCACGTGCCGATCCTCGAAGCGCCGCCTTTAGCGCGCGCCTTGCATAAGCACACCGAGTTGGGCGCGGCCATCCCCGAAGCGTTGTACACCGCCGTCGCCGAAGTGTTGGCCTATGTCTATCAATTGAAACGTTACGAGACACAGGGCGGGGCGCGGCCTATAGCGCCGGATGTTTTGCCGGTGCCTGCCGCACTTGATCCTGCTGCTAGCGGCGCAGGGGCGTGATGTTGCATAGGCCATTAAAGATTTTACTAAAGTTGCCGATAAAGCTACGAGAAGCCCTATTTGGCTCAGTTTGGAGAATGCTATGAAAGTCGTAATCATTGACGATGCGCAACTGAATCTAACCTTGATGCAGCATCTGGTGCGCAAGATTCCTGATTGTGTGGCGACCACTTTTCTTGATCCGGTAACGGCCTTGGTGTGGTGTCTGGAACACGAACCGGATCTGCTCATCGTCGATTACATGATGCCGCAGATGAGTGGTATCGAGCTGGTGGAGAAATTTCGCGCGCGCTATCCCGATATTCCCGTGTTGATGGTTACCGCCAACCACGAGACCGAGTTGCGCCATCACGCCTTGGGTATCGGTGTGACTGATTTTCTCAACAAGCCGCTGGATAACATCGAATTCATCGCGCGGGCCAAAAACATGTTGGCGCTGCGGCAAAGCCACAAACATCTAGCTGATCGCGCCACTTGGCTGGCGGACGAAGTCGCCAAGGCCACCGTCAAGATACAGGCGCAGGAGCGTGAGACGGTGTTCTGTCTGGCCAAGGCGGCGGAGTATCGCGACCCGGAAACCGGCGCGCATATTTTGCGCATGGCGCATTACTCGCGACATATCGCGCAAGTGTTGGGTTTGTCACTGCAACAGCAGGAATTGCTGTTGGAAGCGGCGCCCATGCATGACATCGGTAAAGTGGGTACGCCCGATATGATTTTGCTTAAGCCCGGCAAGCTCACCGATCAAGAATTCTCCATCATGAAACAACATGCGGTGATCGGTTACGAAGTGCTCAATGCGAGCAACTCGCCTTTGCTCAAAGTGGCGGCGGAGATCGCCCACACCCATCACGAGAAATTCGACGGCAGCGGCTATCCGCGCGGCCTCAAAGGCCATGACATCCCTTTGTTTGGCCGTATCGTGGCGGTGGCCGATGTGTTCGATGCGTTGACCTCGGAGCGCCCTTATAAAAAAGCCTGGAGCATAGAACAAGCCTCGCAGTTACTGCGCGACGGCATGGACAAACATTTCGATCCCGAGTGCGTGGAAGCATTCTTTACCGACTGGCATAAGGTGCTGGAGATCAAACAACACTATGCCGATGAGGCACTGGAGCTACGCGAGCTGGATGAGGTGATGGGGGAGGATAAGTTACGTGCTTAATCTGGATGGCACTCGCTTGCGTGTGTTGCTGCTGTTGATTCTGGGCGTCACGGCCATACTGCTTTGGTGGAACGTCGCAGCCGTTGATGCGGATGCGCAAAGTGCCGTGTTGCGCCGTGAGACTTTCATTCCGGTCAGTATGGACATCACCCAGCCTATCCCCACGAGTATCAAATTCGATATGCGCAAAGTCGCACTGGGGCGCGAGCTGTTCAACGAACGACGCTTGTCGGCGGACGACAGCATCGCCTGTGCCAGTTGTCATGTCATGAGTCAAGGCGGGGCGGACGGCCTGGTCCACTCTATTGGTGTGCGCGGTGCGGAAGGGGCGATCAATGCGCCCACGGTGTTGAACAGTGCTTTCAATTTCGTGCAGTTTTGGGATGGCCGCGCTGCGACACTGGAGGCGCAGATGGACGGGCCGGTGCATCACCCCAAGGAAATGGCTACAACTTGGTCGGCCATCACCATCAAGCTCAGCAACGATGAGCATTACCGCAAGGCTTTCGCGAGTATCTATCGCGATGCGCTTACCGTCCCCAATATCAAAGATGCCATCGCCACTTTCGAGCGTAGTTTGCTCACCCCCGATTCGCGTTTCGACCGTTATCTGCGCGGCGATCAGGCAATCTTCACGGCACAAGAGTTACGCGGCTACGAGACGTTTCAACATTACGGCTGCATCACTTGCCATCAGGGCATCAACTTGGGCGGCAATATGTATGAGCGCATGGGATTGATGGCCGATTATTTTGGCGATAGAGGCCATCTGAGCGAGGTCGACTATGGCCGCTACAATGTCACGCACCAAGAGTCGGATCGCTATTATTTTCGTGTGCCGGGGCTGCGCAATGTGGCGCGCACCGCACCCTATTTCCACGACGGCAGCGTGACCGAGTTGCGCGATGCCGTGGAAATCATGGCTAAGTATCAGTTGGGCCGCGAAATGCCGCAGCAGGATGCCGAAGCCATCGTGGCTTTTTTGCGCACCTTGAATGGCGACTATGCAGGTAGTCCGCCATGATGCGCGCTGCACCAAAACTGCTGTTAGCTCTGACGCTGACTGGGTTGCTGGGTTTGCTCTATGTGCGCTCCAGCTCGGTGGATGCCAAACAACACCTGCATATTTCTTCGCAGCTGCGTCAGTTGCACCAATTGGACGAGGCGCTGGGGCAATACGTACTCGAAGCGCGGGTAGGCATGCTCAAAAACTACGACCCGCTGGTGCAGACGCAACTGCATATCGCACAACTGATCGCCGATCTTAAGGCAGAACATTTGGAATTCTTCGGACAAGCGGACGCTAAGTTAAGTCTGAGCTTGGATGAATATATTCAGAGCAATGCAGAGAAGGTCGAGCTGATAGAGCGCTTCAAGTCGCAGAACTCGGTGTTCAAGAACTCGGCGCGCTACTTTCCTCTTGCGGTACAGCAATTGCTGGAGGGAGCCGGGCATTTGCGCGACGGTGATCCGCTCGAAGTGGAAGTCAGAGACAAATTGTTGCGCGACATTCTGGTGTATCAGGTCGCCCCCAGCGATACATTGCTACACGCTAGCTTGGAATCACGCGCCAAGATCGCGCAGCGGATGGCATCCTATCCGCCGCAACAACGCAAACAACTACAGTCGCTAATTGTGCATACCGCCATCCTGGTGGCTTATCAGGAAGAGTTGGAGCGGACGCTGGATAAGCTGTTCCATATACCGACTGCGGCACGGCTCGATCATGTATTTGAGCTGTATAACGCTGGCTTTGAACAGGCTGAGCACGAGGCCGATCTGTATCGTTTCTGGTTGTTGCTGTTTGCATTCTCCGCCGTGGTTTACGGTGCTTATTCATTGCTGCGTGTGACACGTGCACGTGCTGACGCTATGCGTGCCCTAGCCGAGTTGGAGTTCCAAAAGTTCGCACTCGATCAGCACTCCATTGTCAGCATCACCGACCGGCGCGGCGCGATTACTTATATCAACCAGCGCTTCACCGACATCAGCCAGTACGAGTGTGACGAGATATTGGGGCAGAACCATCGCGTCCTCAACTCCGGTTGTCACTCGCCTGAGTTCTTCCGGCAGATGTGGCAGACCATCAGTAGTGGCCAAGTTTGGCATGGCGAAATCTGTAATCGGCGCAAGGATGGGCGTCTCTATTGGGTGGATTCCAGCATCGTGCCCTTCATGGATAAACAGGGTAAACCTTTGCGTTTTGTATCGATACGCACCGACATCACCGCGCGCAAAGAGGCGGAAGCGGTGATGCAGGCGGCCAAGGAAGCTGCCGAGGAGGCGAGTCGCGCCAAGAGCGATTTTCTTGCCAATATGAGTCATGAGATCCGCACGCCCATGAACGGCATCATCGGCATGACCGAACTCGCGTTGGATACCGAGCTGAATAGCGAGCAAAGAGAATATCTGGGACTGGTACAGTCTTCGGCGGCGGCATTGCTCACCATCATCAACGACATCTTGGATTTCTCCAAGATAGAAGCAGGCAAGATGGACATCGAGCAGATCGACTTCGCCTTGCCGGAAATGCTGGCGCAGACTATGGCGAGTATCGCCCCGCGTGCGCATCAGAAGGGCTTGGAACTGTTGCTGGATATTGCCCCGGACGTGCCAGTCTGGGTCGCCGGCGACCCCGGTCGTTTGCGCCAAATCATCCTCAATCTATTAGGCAATGCGCTGAAATTTACCGACTCGGGTGAGATCGCGCTGCGCGTCACAGCATCCGATGCCGTCGCGGATGCGCAGTCGCTGCGCTTGTGTATGAGTGTCAGCGATACCGGCATTGGCATTCCCCCCGATAAGTTGCAGACCATCTTCGAATCGTTCTCGCAAGCCGATGCCACCACCACGCGCAAATACGGCGGCACGGGGCTGGGGCTGACCATCTCCACGCGTTTGGCCGAACTGATGCAGGGACATATCCGCGTCGAGAGCGAGGTGGGCAAGGGCAGTACCTTCCATGTCGAATTAGTGTTACTGCATTCGTCACAGCTAGCACAGCCCGCAGCACACTGCTCGATGTTGCAAGGTGTGCGCGTGTTGTTAGTGGATGACTATGCCGCCAGTCGCGCGATCACCTGCGCCATATTGCAACGCTGGCAGATGCGGGTCACTGCGGTGGGCGATGCGGCTGGGGCACAGGCAGAACTGCAAGCGGCGCTGCAAGCCGGGGATGCCTACCGCGTGTTGCTGGCCGATGCACAACTGCCGGGTGACGATGATGGCTATGAATTAGTGGCACGCGCCCGCGCGCTACAGGGGGATGCGCTGTCGCCGTTGTTGTTACTGGCAGCATCGGGACAGCGCGGCGAGGTGACACGCTGTAGCGAGTGCGCCATCCCCTATCTGTATAAGCCATACACAGCAGCCACTTTGTGCGATGCCTTGCTGGCTGCGCTGGGCGTGCACACCGCACCGGCTGTGACCCCGCACAAAACGCTACGCGGCAATCGGCAGCAATTGCACATCCTGCTCGCCGAAGACAATCAGCTGAATCAGACCTTGGCGACGCGCTTGCTGGAAAAGTTTGGTCATCGCGTTACGGTAGCCGGCAACGGCCTGATCGCTGTCGAGCGTTGGCGTGACGGCAGTTATGACGTGATCTTGATGGATGTGGATATGCCCGAGCTGAATGGCTATGGTGCGACCGCGCAGATACGCGCACTGGAGCAAGACCGCGCGACGCACATTCCTATCATCGGGCTGACCGCCCATGCCATGCAGGGCAGTCGCGAGCAGTGCCTCGCAGCGGGGATGGATGGGTATCTATCCAAACCCATAGACACCAAGGCATTGTGGGCTGAGTTGGAAGGTTTGAGCGTGGCGCTACTGTGCCCGGATGAAGCGGCAGCAACGTTGCCGACACAGACTGCCACGCTGGGATTCGAGCTGCGCCGTGCACTGCAATTGATGGATAACGATAAGGCACTGTTCGATGAAATGGTGCGTATTTATCGTGCCGACTATCCGGCGTATATGGAGCGGCTGGCTGTCGCTATCGCGGCGGATGATGCGGGACAGATACGCCAGCTCGCGCATACCTTGCGCGGCATGCTGTCGGTGTTCGATGTGCCCGAGGTCGCCATGCTCGCAGAGTACATAGAGACTCAGCCGGGTATGGACTACAGCCAGCATTACGCCAGCCTGGCGCAGGCCCTGTCTGGATTGGAACAGATATTGACCGACTGCATGAACGATGTGCAGCCGCAGCACGAAATTACGACTCACTAGGAGGCACTATGCAGATCAGTCAAATACGTTGGGATGGCGCGCAGGGATGGACAGCTGCGGCAGACTTCGCCGCACAAGCCGATCTGGTGCTGGTGTTTGCAGATGCGGATTTTTTTCACAGCGCAGCGTGTTACGAGCAATTGCGTAGCCTGTGTCCGCGCGCGCATATCGTCGGTTGTTCCTCGTCCGGCAGTGTGCTGAAGGGAGAGATCAGCACGGGGGATGTCATCGCCACACTGGTCAAATTGGAGCGTGGCACGGTGCGCCTAGCAAGTGTGGATATTGCGCAGTGCAAGGATGGTCAAGAGGCCGGCGCACGTTTGATGGCTGAGCTGGCCGGTGATGCGCTACGCCATGTGTTCGTGCTGAGCGACGGCCTGCAAGTGAACGGTAGTGCGCTGGCCCAGGGACTGAGTCTGGCGGGCGTGCCTGTTACCGGCGGTCTGGCCGGAGACGGTGTGCGCTTTGGCACAACCTGGGTGATGGCAGATGCGCCGGCGCAGAGCGGGCGTATCGCCGCACTCGGGTTGTATGGTGAGCTGACGGTCAAGAGTGGCTGCTTTGCCGGTTGGGACGAATTTGGTGCCGAACGTGTGGTGACTCGTTCAGTGGGCAACGTGGTGTATGAGATCGATGGTGAACCGGCGTTGCAGCTGTACCAAAAATATCTGGGCGATCTGGCTGAAGAGTTGCCAGGTAGCGGCCTGCGCTTCCCGCTGAGCATACAACGCGCAAAGCGTGACAAGGCATTGATACGCACCTTGCTGGGGGTGGATGAGGTGGCACAAAGCCTGACCTTTGCCGGTGATGTACCGCAGGGCTATCTGTGCAAATTGATGCGTACCAATCTGGATCGTCTGATCGAGCACGCGGGATTGGCGGCGGAAGCAGCCAGACCGGCAGTGTCCGACAAAGTGGGGCTGTGCATGCTGGTGAGTTGTGTGGGACGCCGTTTGGTGATGGGCCAGATGGTGGAGGAAGAGTTGGAGATAGTGCAGGACAGGCTGGGCGAGAGCACCGCCATTACCGGCTTTTATTCCTACGGTGAACTTGCACCTTTCAGCGACATCATGTGTTGCGAATTGCACAACCAGACCCTGACGTTGACGACCGTGTACGAAGAATAGAGACGACCATGCACCGCTTGTTGGAACGACAGATACGCAGACAATTCGGCAGAGACTTTGTGCCGGATGAGACCTTGCAGGGCTTCCTAGCAATCGTCGATAGCTATTATCAAGAGGTGGATAAAGAGCAGCGCATGTTGCACAACGTGCTGATGATGAACACCAGCGAGCTGAATGCGGTGAACGAAAAAATCCGCGTACAGAACGCCGAGATGACACGCTCTTTACTCGATACCCTGAGCGATGGTGTGTATGCCACCGATCTGTCGGGCAAGTGAACAGGGGTGAGATAAATACTAGAGAAAAACGAGATAAATGTGGGATGAGTCT
>JAVHRA010000238.1:0-7899 GCA_036171395.1 Gallionella sp.
GCGTCGCTTCCAGATTACTTTTGAAGATGGTGTCATCGAAATTGAGCAAACCGACATAACCGCCGGAATTGACATCCACGGTCGTCATCGCCTCGGTCTGGTCGATGATGAGGTAGCCGCCGGATTTAAGATCAACACGCTTGGACAGCGCACGCTCTATTTCCTCTTCCACGCCGTACATATCGTAAAGAGGTCGCACCCCAGGATAGTGTTCCAATTTTTCCGCTGCACTGGGAATATAAGCAAGCGCAAACTCTTTCATCTTCTGATAAGTCGCGCGCGAATCTATCTGTATGCGTGTGGTTGCCTGGGTAACAAAGTCGCGCAGTACGCGCAGGCTGATATCCAACTCCTGATACAACATTTGTGGTGCACTGGCCGTCTTGACCGCGACCTGTATAGAGCGCCACAGCTTGTCCAGATAATCGATGTCCGCAGCGAAGTCAGGCTGTTCATCCGCCTCGGCCACCGTGCGTATGATGTAGCCGCCTTTGTGTTCAGGTGGCAACAGCGACTGCAATCGGGTGCGCAGCTGTTCACGCTGCACTTCGTTTTCGATGCGCTGCGATACGCCTATGTGCGATTCTTGGGGCAGATAAACCAGCACCCGTCCGGCGATACTGAGCTGTGTAGACAGTCGTGCACCCTTGCTACCGATCGGCTCTTTGATGACTTGCACCAACAGACTCTGGCCTTCATGCAGGACACGCTCGATAGGCTTGGGATCCGCATTGTTCTCCCAGATATCCGCGACATGCAAGAACGCCGAACGCTCCAGGCCGATATCGATAAAGGCCGATTGCATACCCGGTAGGACACGCTTTACCACGCCCAGATAGACATTGCTGACGATGCCACGACTGCTGCTACGCTCGATATGCAGGTCCTGCACCACACCGAGCTGCATCACCGCAACCCGCGTCTCCTGTGGTGTGACATTGATCAGTAGTTCTTCGCTCATGGTGTAGGGACATTAAATTTTTTCAGTAACGCGACCGTCTCGCACAAGGGCAAGCCAACCACACCGGAATAACTTCCAGAGATACTTTCCACGAAGGCACCGGCCAAACCTTGTATCGCATAGCCCCCGGCCTTGTCTTTGTATTCGTTGCTGAACAAATAGCGGCGGATGCGCGCTTCGTCCAACGTAACGAAGCGCACCGTGGAGGTCGACACAGACATCTCCACATGCTCTCCCAGCGCCATCGCTACTGCGGTCAACACGCGATGCTCGCGTCCCGACAACGACAGCAACATCTCGGTGGCATGCGCAGGACTCTCGGGTTTGCCCAAAATCTTGCCATCCAAAATCACCGCAGTATCCGCCGCCAGCACAGGGGCTATAGGCAGACGACGATAGCGCAACATGGCATAGCCGGTAGCTGCCTTCTCGCTGCATACACGTTGCACGTAATCCTCGGGCTGCTCATCCCTGTGTGGCGTCTCATCCACGTCCAGCCCGCGCAGTGTGTCGTTACGCAATAGTAGCAAATCGAAATTCACGCCGATCTGCTTGAGCAGCTCACGGCGTCGCGGGCTTTGTGAGGCAAGATAAATGCGGTTCTGTACCATGTTGTTCAGGTCATTCCTATTCTCTGTGATACGGGTGATTGTGCAACAGGCTGTAGGCCCGATACAACTGCTCGGCGAGCAGCACCCGCACAAACGCATGCGGCAACGTGAGTGCCGATAAGGCCAGCATCTGCTTCGCAGTTTGTTTGACCGTATCGTGCAGTCCATCCGCACCACCAACGATGAAGGCGACATCGCAGCCTGCGCGCATCCAGTCCTGCATCTGCGTTGAAAGTTGTTTGGTGGTGGGCATCGCGCCATGCTCATCCATGGCGATGCGCAGACAGTTGGCGGGTAAAGCATGCAAAATGCGCTGCGCTTCGGCTTGCATGATTTGCTCAGTGGTCTTACCCGTAGTGCGCGGCTCCGGCTTAACCTCCACCAGCTCAAGCTTGACCTCGCGGGGCATACGCTTGGCGTACTCGTTATAACCCTTGGCAATCCAGTCAGGCATTTTGTGTCCAACCGAAACGATAATGAGCTTCATGTGATGTACGCCGCAAGCAGGTCTAAATCACTTTCCCACGAACAACACGAAGCAATCAAAAACGGAATCTCTGTCATCATCGTTTCTGTTTTCTTTCGTGCCTTTAGTGATTTTCGTGGATAGGCTTTTGCTTCCCTAATTCAAAATGCAGTTTTGGTGCGACTACTTGCTGCCAGCCAGCTTGGGACGCGCAGCTTGCGCCTTGCTCCACAACTCTTCCAGGTTGTAATACTCGCGGATCGCGGGCTGCATGATGTGCACCAGCACTTCGCCCAGATCGACCAGTATCCATTCGCCGCTGTCTTCGCCTTCGCGACCGATGACGACCTCGCCCTGCTCCTTGAGCTTGACCACCACGTTATCGGCCAAAGCCTTGGTCTGGCGTGTCGAGTTGGCACTGGCAATGATCATGCGTTCAAACAGCGAGCTGAGCTTGCTGGTGTCGATGACCGTGATGTTGACCGCTTTGATCTCTTCCAGAGCGGCAACGACGGCGAGAGTTTTTTCTTCAGTATTTAGCATGATGCGTACAAGTTATGTTGATGAATGTATTGCGCCACCGCTTGTGGCAGTAGGTAACGAATGCTGCGGTTGGCAGCGCGACGCGAACGTATCACGGTAGCCGAAATCTCCAGTTTGGGTATAGACAATACCGCGATACCGCCATGTGCACGTTCGCGCAAGGTGTCGCTGCCGCACAAACGCTGGCGGTAATGCTCACGCAAGGCGACCGGCGCCGACTCGATGCGTTCCTCTATGGTGTAACCGGGGCGATAGCCGACGACGATATGGGCCAAGCCAAACAAAGACTCCCATTCGTGCCAGCTGTGCAGTTGCAAAAAAGCATCACCGCCCATCAGCAGACACAGCGGCTGTTGTTCGCCCAGTTCGGCGCGCAACTCGCGCAGCGTATCCACGGTATAGCACTTGCGTTCACACCTGACCTCACGCTCGTCCAGCACAAAAGCAGGATGCCCCGCTATCGCCAACCGCACCATCTCGCTGCGCTGTACCGCCGTGACCTGCGGTGCATCGCGGTGCGGCGGCGTGCCGGTGGGTATGAAGCGTATCTGCTGCAATCCCGCCAGCTCAAGCATCTCTTCAGCTAGACGCAGATGACCGTAATGTATCGGGTCAAAGGTCCCGCCTAATATGCCTATCGGTCGCTGCACGGGTGTCTTGCTTAAACCGCCAGCAAGCGGATATCGGACAGCACTTTCGCCAGATAAGCCGTGAAGCGCGCCGCCAAAGCGCCGTCGATGACGCGATGGTCGTAGGACAACGACAGCGGCAACATCAGACGCGCTACAAACTCGCCATCCTTGTATACCGGTTTCATATTGGAGCGCGACACACCCAAGATCGCCACTTCGGGCGCGTTGATAATGGGCGTGAACGCCGTACCACCGATGCCGCCCAAGCTGGAGATGGAGAAGCAACCGCCTTGCATATCGGCCGCAGTAATCTTCTTCTCGCGTGCCTTGGCGCTGATCTCGCCCAATTCTTTGGCCAACTGCACCAAACCCTTCTTATCCACGTCGCGCAACACCGGCACCATCAAGCCGTCCGGTGTGTCCACTGCCACGCCGATATGGAAATAGTTCTTGTACACCAGGTTCTCGCCGCTGGCATCCAGCGAAGCGTTGAAATCGGGGTATTGCTGCAATGCTTTAACCACGGCTTTGAGCAGGAACACCAGCGGGGTAATCTTGATGTTTTGCTTGGCGTATTCAGCGCCCAAGTCTTTGCGGAATGCTTCCATCTCGGTGATGTCGGCTTCGTCGAATTGCGTCACATGCGGGATGGTCACCCAGTTGCGATGCAGGTTTGCGCCCGAAATTTTCTTGATGCGTGACAACGGCTTGATGTCCACTTCGCCAAACTTGGCAAAGTCCACCACGGGTGTCGCCAACACTTGTAAACCACCACTGCCGGTCGCACCGCGCGGTGCGCTAACCACAGCCTTGACGTAGTTCTGCACGTCATCTTTGGTGACACGGCCTTTGTCGCCGCTGCCGGGTACTTGCGAGATGTCCACGCCCAGTTCGCGCGCGAAGCGGCGGATCGCCGGACTAGCGTGCGCCTTGCTGCCAGGTGGTACGGGTGCGACTACCGGCACGATCGGCGCAATCACCGCTGCGGCTTTAGGTGCGGCTGGCGCTACAACAGCAGCGGGTGCTGCCGCAACCGGTGCTGCGACGGGTGCGGCGGCGGGTTGTGCAGCGCCACCGGCTACCGACTCCAGCGTCAGGATCAGCGAACCTTGCGAGACCTTGTCGCCAACTTTAAGTTTCAGCTCTTTGATGACACCAGCAAAAGGCGACGGCACATCCATCGCCGCCTTGTCAGTCTCCAGTGTCAACAACGTATCTTCGGCGGCGATGCTATCGCCCACCTTGACCATCACTTCGATGACGCTGACATCCTTGTAGTCGCCGATGTCCGGCACGAGTACGTTTTTAATTTCTGCCACGATAAATCTCCCAAGGTAGCTTTATTGAGTACGTTCGCGGTGAGCTGGTCGAACCATGAACGGACTCAAACGAATTATCCGATTACTTAAAGTTCACCCTTCGACAGGCTCAGGGCGAACGGAGTGTTAATCAACATTTACCTAAAATTTACACAGTCGTTGGGTTAGGTTTGTCCTGATCGATACCGTACAGCTTGATCGCGCGGGTCACTTCGTATGCCGGCACAGTGCCTTCATCCGCCAGTGCCTTCAATGCCGCGACCACGATGTAATGACGGTTCACCTCGAAGAACTCACGCAGATGCTTGCGCGTATCGGAACGTCCAAAGCCGTCTGTACCCAGCACAGTAAAACGCTTAGGCAAGCAGCCACGAATCTGATCGGCGAACGAGCGCATGTAATCGGTGGTTGCGACCACGGGGCCGTTGCGTTTCGCCATGCACTGCTCGACATAACTGACGCGCGGTTGCTTGGCTTCGGGATGCAACATATTCCAGCGTTCGCAATCCATGCCGTCGCGGCGCAGTTCGGTGAAGCTGGTGACGCTCCATACGTCTGTTGCCACGCCAAAGTCCTTAGCCAGCAACTCGGCAGCAAAGATGGATTCACGCAGGATGGTGCCACTACCCATCAGCTGTACATGCGGCTGTTTGGCTTTGCCTTTGGTCTCGCTGAGCAGATACATACCCTTGATGATGCCTTGCTCCGCCCCCGCCGGCATGGCCGGATGAGCGTAGTTCTCGTTCATCAGCGTCAGGTAATAGAACACGTCTTCCTGTTCCACATACATACGGCGCATACCGTCCTGGATGATGACCGCGAGTTCGTAAGCAAAAGTCGGATCGTAGGACACGCAGTTCGGGATGGTCGCCGACATCAGATGGCTGTGGCCATCTTCGTGCTGCAAACCTTCACCGTTCAAGGTGGTACGACCGGCTGTACCACCCAACATGAAGCCGCGCGCGCGCATGTCGCCTGCCGCCCAAGCCAAGTCGCCGATACGTTGGAAGCCAAACATGGAGTAGTAGATGAAGAACGGCAGCATGGCCACGCCGTGGTTGGCGTAAGAGGTTGCCGCAGCGATCCAGTCCGCCATCGCACCCGCTTCATTGATACCTTCTTGCAACACCTGACCGCTGGATGATTCTTTGTAGAACATCAGCTGATCGGCGTCTTGTGGCGTGTAGAGCTGACCGACCTGCGAGAAAATACCCAGCTGGCGGAACATCCCCTCCATACCAAAAGTGCGCGACTCATCGGGCACGATAGGCACGATCTGTTTGCCGATATTTTTGTCTTTAACCAAGATACCCAGCATACGCACGAAGGCCATAGTGGTGGAGATCTCTCTGTCATCAGTGCTCTTCAGCAAGGCATCGAACGCGTCCAAAGCTGGAATCTGCAAGGCTGTAGTGACCGGCTTGCGCGCAGGCATCTCGCCCATCACGGCACTGCGCTCTTTCAAATATTTCGCTTCCAAACTATCCGCAGGCGGACGGTAGAAATTCAGACTGGCGACCTGCTCATCATTCAATGGAATATTGAAACGGTCGCGGAACTTGAGCAGCACTTCGCCAGCCATCTTCTTCTGCTGATGGGTGATGTTCTGGCCTTCGCCCGCTTCGCCCATGCCGTAACCCTTAACGGTTTTAGCCAAGATCACGGTCGGTTGACCAGTGTGCTTGGTCGCTGCCGCGTAAGCCGCGAACACCTTGTGCGGATCGTGACCACCACGATTCAAATGCCAGATCTCGTCGTCCGACATATCGGCGACCATTTCCAGCAACTCGGGATATTTCCCGAAGAAATGCTCGCGCACATACGCGCCATTCTTAGATTTGTAAGTCTGGTATTCGCCGTCCACCACTTCCTGCATACGTTTTTGCAGCAAGCCCTTGGTGTCCTTGGCGAACAAGCGATCCCACTTGCCGCCCCACACCACTTTGATGACATTCCAACCCGCACCACGGAACACACCTTCCAGCTCCTGAATGATCTTGCTGTTGCCACGTACCGGGCCGTCCAGACGTTGCAAGTTACAGTTGATGACAAAGATCAGATTGTCGAGTTTCTCGCGACCCGCCATGGAAACCGCGCCCAGTGATTCAGGTTCGTCGGTCTCACCGTCACCCAAAAACGCCCAGACCTTGCGGCCCGCCGTGTTGGTGATACCGCGCAATTCCAGATAGCGCATGAAGCGCGCTTGATAAATCGCCATCAACGGGCCCAAGCCCATAGATACCGTTGGGAACTGCCAGAAATCCGGCATCAACCAAGGGTGAGGATAGGAAGACAGACCATCGCCTTTGGCTTCTTGACGGAATTTGTACATCTTCTCTTCGGAGATACGGCCTTCGAGGTAGGCACGCGCATACACACCGGGAGACGAGTGACCTTGGAAGTACACCAAGTCGCCGCCATGACTAGCGGTCTGGCCGTGGAAGAAATGATTAAAACCTACGTCATACAAGGTCGCAGCGGAAGCAAAGCTGGCGATATGGCCGCCCAACTCGGAGGATTCCTTATTTGCGTTCAATACCAGCGCCATCGCATTCCAGCGCATCAGTGCGCGGATGCGGTGTTCCAGATCGTGATTGCCAGAGGAGCGCTGTTCGTCGCCCACGGCGATACTGTTGCAATACGGGGTGGTGGCGCTAAAGGGCACGCCGGCGCCGGAACTACGCGCTTTATCCAGCAATTTTTCTAGGATGAAATGCACACGCTCCGAGCCTTCTTTCTCGAACACGGATTCCAGCGCATCCAACCACTCTTGCGTCTCTTGTGGATCGTAATCAGGTGTTGTTCCCATTTTCTACTCTCTCCTAGCATGATTATTCTGTATACCCACGACCCTGCCGCACTTTGGGGCGGGGGTGCATGGTCTAGCTGCAACTCACGCCGAACAGGAGATACTCTCTTGTTCGGTGACTATCCGGGCTATCTTCACATCGGTTTGTTCTTGCGGAATGGCGTCCAACAACTGTATGGCGAAAGCGGCTGCTACCAATACCGGGCGGCGCGCCATACGTGCCAACAGTTTGTCGTAATAACCGCCGCCATAGCCCAATCGGGAACCATCGCGGGCGAAGGCCACCCCCGGCAAGAGGGCGAATTCTACAGCATTTAAGCCGATTAGCCTTTCGCAGCGTTCCGGGACAGGCTCGGCGATCCCCCAAGAACCTTGCTGCAACTGGCTGTCCAAGTCGCGCACCCGGTATAGCTCCAACTGTTTACTGCTGCCATCCACCCTAGGCAGGATTAGGTGCTTGCCATCGCCCAATGCCCGCCGCAGCCAGTCGCGACTGGTGAACTCTGTACCAAAGCTCACATAGCCCAACACCATCGCTGCCCTTTGATATTCGGGCAG
>JAVHRA010000239.1:0-7873 GCA_036171395.1 Gallionella sp.
CTCGCGTAAGCCGCAGTCATGGCGGCGATCATGTAGGCGTGGTCATGGGCTCCGGCACTTTCTCTGGCGCTATGCATAGCCCACATCGGTGCGCCGACATCGACGCTGGCGATGCCCAGTTGTGCCGCGACGATAGGGCCGATGGTGCTGCCGCAGCCAAGGTCGCCGCGATGTGCATATTGTTGGTAGGGCACGCCGGCCGTTGCGCAAAAGCCAATGAAGCGTGCCGCAGTTTCGGCGTTGGTGCTGTAGCGTTGGTTGACGTTGCTCTTGATCACCGGCCCGCCATTCACCAGCGCTTTGTGTCCGGGTTCGTAGGCGGCGGGGAAGTTGGGGTTGTAGGCATGGGCCATGTCGGCACTGATGAAGAAGCTGCGCGCCATAGCGCGTTGTCTATCCACTTCATCCAGCTGCGCATCCGCTGCGATGCGCTTCAATATGTCGTTCAGAAAACTGCCGCCCGCTCCGCTGGCGCTCTCGCTGCCGACTTCTTCATGATCGAATAGCGCGGTCACGCAGGTGGCAGAAGGTTGCGGCGTCGCCAGCAGTGCGGTGAGCGCGGCATGGCAGGAGGCGAGGTTGTCGAGCTGGCTGTCGGCGATGAATTCTTGATTTGCGCCCCACAGACAACCGCGCTGTACGTCGTAGACCGCTAGCTCCCAACTCAATAACTCTGTGGCATCCCGTTGTGCGGCATCGGCCAACAGTTTGCGCAGGTTCGCTTCAGCATCATCGGTCGCACCCAGCATGGCTAGCGTCAGCGGCAGCTCGGTCTGCTTGTTGAGCTTGAGACCTTTTTCATTCACTTCACGGTTCATGTGGATCGCTAGATTGGGCAAGCGCAGTAGTGCTGGTTCGAAACGCAGCAAACGCGTTTCTTGGCCTCCTGCTGCGGTGCGAAACACCACGCGCCCCGCCAGACTCAGATCACGATCGGTGAAAGTGGCCAGTATCGGTCCGCCATAGACTTCTACGCTCAGGCGCGCGATACCATCGCTGGCGAGTGCGGCCTTGGGTTTGAGCCTTAAGCCCGGTGAATCGGTATGAGCGCCTATGATGCGGAAGCCGACTTGCGCGAGTGGCTGACTGCCCAGCACGAAGGCGATCAGCGATGCCGCGCCGCGTACTACGTAATAGCGCCCACCGGCTTGAAGCTGCCAACGCTCGCCTTCCTCCAGTTGCAGGTAGCCGTTTGCTTGCAGACGCGCTGTCGCGCTGCTCACGGCATGCCAAGGGCTGGGGCTGGCGTCGATGAACTCGATCAGGTCATGGGCGGGGGTGCGTAGGGGGGCGGTCACGGACATGGTATTAAGGGTAAGTGTCGTTAGTGCGGCAAGTATACAAGAGCGGTCGCGCCGCTCGCATCCGCACTCCGTTCAGCCTTTGGTTTTGGTGAGAAAAACCGTGATCTCTTCGCGGTCGTGATAGAGCTGCTTGGCGGTCATACGGTAGTTGATCCCTTCTTCATCCAGCTTCTTGCGTATGCCGCCCAGCGCGCTATCTACTGCACCCAGATGTTGTTTCATCGGCAGTTTGAGATTGAAGATGGCATGTTTGCACCAGCCCGCGACGAACCATGCGGCCATCAAGTCAGCGACTTTGGCAGGCTTTTCCACCATATCGCAGATCAGCCAATCCACCGCTTTGCGCGGTGCGAACTTGAAACCGTCTTGTTTCAGATGTTCCACCAGCGCGTGTTTCGCCAACACGCCTTTCATCGGGCCGTTGTCCACCGCAGCCACACGGATGCCGCGCTTGACCATCTGCCAAGTCCAGCCGCCGGGAGCCGCACCCAGATCAACCGCACTCATGCCGCTGCGCAATAAACGCGATTGCTCGCCCTTGTCCATAAACACCTCAATGGCCTCGGCCAGCTTGAGTGTGGAGCGGCTCGGCGCTTCGGCGGGCATGTTCTGTCTGTGTATGCCCATCAGCGATGCAGAGCTGTTGTACGGGTCGCTGGTGCCAATCAGCGCGGTGGACTTGTCTGGAAAGAAGATATGCAAGCGTGGCAGATGGTTGAGTTTGTACGATGCTTCCTTTGCCGTTCGGGCAGAGCTAGTCGTTCCATCAGGCTCAGGGCGAACGGTATTTTCAACTAAGTCCTGCAACTTGCCTTGTTCGCGCAGCGCGGTTTCCAGCAGCGGTTGGAAGCGCCGCGTGAAGGCCGAGACGGTCTTGCCGTCATTGGTGTCGGCCACTTCTAACCATAAGGCACCGAAGGTGTGCGGCAACTGGGTGATGGCGGCGAGCAGCGGAGTGAGACGGTCGCGCTCGGGCAGGGCATCGATGCGCTGCTCCAGTCGGATGAGTTGGCGCGCGAAGATCAGGTCTTGATAGCTGAGCTTTTGTGCGTTGAGGGTGATCTGCACATAACCGCTGTCGTGCTCGGTGGCAGGCTGTTCCGTGCCTATGATGGGACGTTGTTGTTTGGCCTGACGCAAGGCTTCCTGCGCGCAGTCTGCTTCGAAGCCGGGGCGGCAATACAGCAGCCAATTTTGATGTGTAGACATATTCGATACCTCAGTTGTCGGAGCGCAGACGCGGCAGTTGGATATGCCAGCGTATCGCGGCCAGACGGATGACGACGATGCCGCTCATGGCCAGCAGCATCGCCAGATTGTGAGCGACGGAAAAGTAACCCAGTGCGATGAAGAGCAAAGCACCTGCCAGTGACGCGGTGGCGTAGATGTCGGTGCGGAAGATGAGCGGGATCTCGTTGCATAAGATGTCGCGTATCACGCCGCCGAATACGCCGGTGATCACGCCCATCAGGCTGGCGATCAGCCAGGGCGCGCCGAGTTCGAGCGCGACGCGGGTGCCGATCACAGTGAACAAGGCCAGACCCACTGCATCGGGGATGAGGAAGAAGTTCTTGGGCAGTTTTACGTGCCGTCCGAGGAAGAAGGTCAGCGCGCCGGCAACCAGACCCACAATTACGTAGATAGGGTCGTGTACCCAATACACCGGCAAGCGGCCCAACAGGATGTCGCGCACCGTGCCGCCACCGATACCGGAGATGATCGCGATGACCAGCACGCCGAATAGATCGAGTTCGCGGCGGCGAGCTTCTAGGGTGGTGGTGATGGCGCATACGGCGACCGCGCAAAGGTCAAGCAGATAGATCAGACTCATGGTGCGGACGAAAAATCAAAGTCGCGCATTATACGAGCCGCAGTCGGGTCGCAGCGGATTATTGCAGCATGGGCGCGGACTTGGCCTTGTTGCGCACTTTCTCGTTGAAGCGGTCGCGGTCGATGATGAAGCGTTCGTGCGTGCCTTGCGCAATCATGTCCACACCATCGTCGGCCTCGACTTCGAAGGTCACACGGCGTCCTTCGACCGCGACGATTTGTACCTTGGCAGTGACGATCAGGCCGGGCGGGGTGGGGGCGAGATGGCTGACATTGATATGCGTCCCTAGCGATTGTTCGGTAGGCCAATCCAGATGCGGGTTGAGTGTGACGATGCACGCCCATTCTATAAACCCCACCATGAAACCGGTGGCGAATACTTCCGGCATCTGCTGGAACTCGGGCGATTCCGGGTAGAGCGCGGCGACGGTCTTGTTGGCGGGTACGCGCATGCTGAAGCTGTGGCGGATGCCGGGTTTAAGCGTGTCTTTCAATTCGTACTCCTCTATCGTCAGGGATAAGGCTGCGCAGACTGTACGGGCTTGCGTGCTCAGGGTCAATCCGAGAATGTGCTGTGCCCGCATAGTGCCGGTAACGGCAAAGTGATAGACTCGCGCCTCTTTTTTTGGCTGGTGCAGTGATGAGTAAACGATATGATTTGATCGTGTTTGATTGGGATGGCACGGTGATGGATTCCACGGCGATTATCGCCGGTTCGATACAGGCGGCTTGCCGCGATTTGCACCTGACTGTTCCGAGCGACGAGGCAGCACGCCATGTGATTGGCTTGGGCTTGCAGCAGGCGCTGCGCCATGCCGTACCGGATGCGCCAGAAGAAATGTATGAGCCGCTGGTGGCGCGTTACCGTCATCACTTCCTGGCACAGGACGGGGCGATTCCTTTGTTCGAGGGGGCTCGCGAAACCATCGCCGAGTTGCATGCGGCGGGCTACTGGCTGGGCGTGGCGACCGGCAAGAATCGCAACGGTCTGGATCGCGCGCTCACCAGCACCGATATGAAGCAATATTTTCATGCGACACGCACTGCCGAGCAGACCCGCTCCAAGCCTGATCCCACCATGTTGTTGGAACTGATGGATGAACTGGGTGTCAGTGCGGAGCGCACTCTGATGATAGGCGACACCACGCACGATTTGCTGTTGGCACAAAACGCCAAGGTCGCTGCGGTCGCTTTGGGGCATGGCGCGCATCCACCCGAACAGTTACGCGAAATTGGCCCACTGGCATTGTTGGACGATTTCGTACAACTGCGCGCGTGGTTCAAGGCTAACGCTTAAGGCAGCTCACTCTAAGGATAGAAAATGTCAGATCAAAACAATTGGGAACGCGCTGTGCTGGAAAAACTTGCGATGTCTGCGCTACAGGAACAACGTCGCACGCGGCACTGGAACATCTTCTTCCGCACCTTGACCTTCGCCTTTTTATTTCTGGTGCTGTTCATCAGCATGGGCTGGTTGGATAGCAAGGAGACCGCGCTCACGAGCGGCAAACATACCGCTCTGGTCGATCTGCAAGGTGTGATCGCATCGGATAGCGCGGCCAGTGCCGATAACCTAATTCCCAGTCTGCAAGCCGCGTTCAAGGACAGCGGCACACAAGCCGTGATCTTGCGCGTCAATAGTCCGGGCGGTAGTCCAGTGCAAGCCGGACAGATCAACGATGAGATCCGCCGCCTGCGCGCCAAATATCCGGCTATCCCACTGTATGCGGTGGTTGAGGATATTTGTGCATCGGGCGGTTATTACGTGGCAGTGGCCGCCGACAAGATCTTCGTCGACAAGGCCAGCATGATAGGTTCTATCGGGGTGCGTATGGACGGTTTCGGTTTCACCGGTGTGATGGATAAGGTCGGTGTGGAGCGCAGGCTGGTCACGGCGGGTGCTAACAAGGGTTTCCTCGACCCATTCAGTCCGGTCAATCCTGTTCAACAGGAGTACGCCAAGCAGATGCTGGCCGAAATCCATCAACAGTTTATCGATGTCGTTAAGCAGGGGCGCGGCAAGCGTCTTAAGGAATCGGCCGATACTTTCAGCGGTCTGGTGTGGAACGGTCAGAAGGGTGTGGCGATGGGGCTGGCCGATGGCTACGGCAGCATAGAGTCGGTGGCGCGTGATGTGATCAAGAATGAGAATATGGTGGACTTCACTGTCAAGGAAGGCTTTGCCGACCGCTTGGCTAAGCGCTTCGGCGCGGGTGTGGCGAGTGCCTTTCCCGGCTTCTCTACTATGAGTGCTGTGTCGCTGCGCTGAGCGTTCAGCGCAGCAGCGGTCGTAGGGCACGCAGCACATTCTGCAATAGCATGGGCTGTGCTTCCGCAATCGGATGTAGGTTGTCGGCTTGGAATTGCTGCGGACTCACTCCATCGAGCAGGAAGGGCAGCAAACTCACGCGATGTTGCGTGGCTAGATTGGGATAGCTATCTTGGAATTGCTGCACGTAACTCTTCCCATAATTAGGCGGCAGACGCATTCCGATCAATAGCACTTTTGCGTCACTACGCTGTGCGGCCTCGATGATGAGGCTTAGATTTTTACGCATCTCGGTCATTGAGCCACCACGCAAACCGTCATTGGCACCCAGCTCCACGATCACGATGTCTGGCTTGTGTCGCGCTAAAGCCGCCGTGATGCGGCGCACACCGCCGGCGCTCGTCTCGCCGGCTATGCTTGCATTCACCACGTTGTAATGGGTTTGGTCGTTATGTAACTGAGTCTGTAGGAGCTGTGGCCAAGCTGCTTCGCGCGCAATGCCGTAGCCGGCTGATAGACTGTCGCCGAACACCAAGATGTTCTTTTCGGCGTGCGCCAGCGCACTCATCATCAATACACCACCCAGCAATAATTTTGTTAAGGATAGATATTTCATGGCAGCGATTGTGCAGGTAGCAGGACTCGGCAAGCAAGTGCTAAGTGGCGATCAGCCATTGACCATCTTGCACGACGTCAGCTTTGCGGTGGAAGCAGGCGAGAGTCTGGCTATTATTGGCGCGTCCGGTTCCGGCAAGTCCACGCTGCTGGGGCTACTGGCAGGCTTGGATGTGCCCAGTAGTGGCTCGGTGATTTTGGATGGCAGGGATATGTTTGCGCTGGATGAGGACGGTCGTGCGCGACTGCGCGGTGAGTTGGTCGGCTTCGTGTTTCAGTCCTTCCAGCTGCTGCCTGCACTGACCGCGCTGGACAATGTCATGTTGCCGCTCGCGTTGAGTGGTGCGCAAGATGCACGCGAGCGTGCGACTACAGCGCTAGCGCAAGTGGGGCTGAGTGCGCGGGCGCATCATCTGCCCAAGCATCTTTCCGGTGGCGAGCAACAGCGCGTGGCATTGGCGCGCGCCTTTGTCACCCGTCCCAAGATATTGTTCGCCGATGAGCCCACCGGCAATCTGGATGCCGCCACCGGCGCGCAGATCATCGCCTTGATGTTGGATTTGAATCGTGCGCAGGGCACGACTTTGATATTGGTGACACACGACGAAGCATTGGCGGCTCGCTGTCACACGCAGCTGCGCTTGGAGTCGGGTAAGGTGGTGGTTTAAGCGTCGCTTGGGCGTTCAGCGAGTACGCAGTTGCTTCAAGCGTTTTTGAATATCGGCGATTTCTTCCTGCGTGAGTTTGGCAGTTTCCAAACGATGCTCTAACGTTTGTATCTGCTCGGCACGGGTGCCGGGCAAATTCTTACCTCGCGCCGCCACTAGCGTGTCCTTGATGATTTTGTCGTAACCGGAATATTCTTCGTCAGCCATGTTGTAAGCTCCTTATAAGCCGGTGCGCTCGCCACCGCAGGGCCGAAGTTTAACGCGCCAAGCGTGATTGTTCACCTCTGCTGTCACAACACCTTGCTGACTTTCATAATGGCGTGATCGTCGGCACTGGCGTGCATGGTGAAGCCCAAACGGGCCATCAATTTGAGCATGTTGTGGTTGTTATTCAACACCTCGCCCTCGATGACCTTCAAACCTTTGTCGCGTGCAGCATCCATCAGCGAGCTCATCAGTTTGTTGCCCAGACCTTTGCCGGTGATATTGTCGGCGACCACCAGCGCGAACTCGCAACTCTCGCCATCTGGATTGATGGCGTAACGTGCCACGCCTAACTGGATTTCTTGGGCGTTGTCCTCGGTTACGGCTATCAATGCCATCTCACGGCTGTAGTCGATCTGGGTGAAGCGTACCAACATAGACTCGGTGAGTTCCTGCAGGCTGTTCATAAAACGGAAATACTTGGTTTCGTCTGACAGATCATGGACGAATTTCTGCACCAGCTGGGCATCCTCTGGGCGGATAGGGCGGATGGTGATATCGGTGCCATCAGCCAGTTGCCATCTGCTCACCAATTGGGTTGGGTAGGGGTAGATCGCCATATGTGAATAGCGGTCGGCGCTGGGTTGCACGAATTCCACCACGATGCGCGCATCCGCTGCCAGTGCGCCGTTTTCGTCCAAGATGAGCGGGTTGATGTCCATCTCTTTGATCAGCGGCAGTTCGCATACCATTTCGGAAACGCGCAGCAGCACTTCTTCCAGCGCATCCATATCGGCCGCAGCCATATTGCGGAACTTGCCCAGCATCTTGGCGATGCGTGTGCCTTGTATCAACTCTTTGACCAAGAAAGTATTGAGCGGGGGGAGGGCGACTGCACGGTCACCCATAATCTCGACCGTCGTGCCGCCCGCGCCAAACGTGATCACCGGGCCGAACACCGGATCGGTGGTCACACCTATCAT
>JAVHRA010000240.1:0-1657 GCA_036171395.1 Gallionella sp.
TATTGCGTATCGATGAGCGCGAAGCGGCGCAGGCGCTGGCGGGTAGTCAGGCGCAACAAGCGCAGGCGCAAGCCAGTTTGCAGAATGCCAAAGCCACTTATGAGCGCGCCAAACAGATGTTTGCGCAAAAGTTCATCAGCCAAGCTGCCTTGGATAAAGCACAAGCCGATTATCAGGTAGCGGTTGGTCAAGCTGCCGCGAGTGCGGCAGGTGCGAATCAAGCCAGCCTGACCCATGCTTATACGACGGTTATCGCACCCTATGCTGGTGTAGTTGCTGCGCGCCATGTGGAAGTGGGCGAAATGGTGATGCCGGGCAAGCCACTGATGACGGGTTTTGATCCTTCCGAGATGCGTGTGCTCGTGAGTGTGCCGCAATACAAGCTGGCCGAAATCGGCAAGAAGCCCGAAGTGATGGTGGAGTTACCTACGTTGAACCGTTATATCAAGGCTGCAAGCACAAAGGTTCAGCCGCTTGCGGATGCACGTACCCACGGCACCGAGGCACGCATCTATCTGCCAGCGAATATAGAGGGTGTTTATCCCGGTATGTTCGTGCGTGCCCATTTTGTGGTCGGCAAAGTGAAGAAATTGATGGTTCCGTCCAGTGCGGTATTGCGCCGTAGCGAAGTGGTCGCGGTGTATGTGGTGGACGCAAAAGGAGCAACGAAGCTGCGTCAGGTGCGATTGGGAGAGACCAGCACCGATGGTGGCGTTGAGGTGTTGGCAGGATTGAATGCGGGCGAGCAGGTGGCCTTGGATCCGGTCAAGGCAGGCATGGTGGGCAGGCAGTAAGCGGAGTAGCTAATTAAACTTGGGAGAGTAGAACAATGGCACATATCGTAATTATGGGTGCGGGTATCGGCGGCATGCCGATGGCGTATGAGATGAAAGAAAAGATCCGCAAGGCGGATAAGGTGACAGTGGTTTCGAATAGCGAGAATTTCCATTTCGTTCCTTCGAATCCATGGGTGGGCGTGAAATGGCGCGACCGCGAGGACATCGAATTCGGCGTGCGTCCCTATTTGGAACGCAAAGGCATCAACTTCATCTCTACCGGTGTGAAGCGCGTACACCCAGAGAGCAATCGTCTGGAGTTGAACGATGGCTCGCTGCTTGATTACGACTATCTGATTATTGCCACCGGCCCAAAATTGGCCTTCGATGAAATTGAAGGTCTGGGGCCGCATGGCGGATATACGCACTCGGTATGTCATGTCGATCATGCGATGAAATCGCATGACACCTGGGATAGTTTTACAAAAGAGCCCGGCCCCATCGTAATTGGTGCGGTGCAGGGTGCCTCCTGTTTTGGTCCGGCTTACGAATATGCTTTCACGATAGAAACCGATTTGCGTCGCCGTCGTATCCGCCATGAAGTGCCGATGACTTTTGTTACCTCCGAGCCTTACATCGGTCATCTGGGTCTGGGCGGTGTGGGCGACTCCAAGGGTTTGCTGGAATCGGCAATGCGCGACAAGCACATCAAGTGGATCTGCAACGCCAAGGTAGACCGTATCGAGGCGGGCAAGATGTTTGTCACTGAGTTCGACGACATGGGCAAGGAAAAGCAGAAGCACGAAGTGCCCTTCGCCTACAGCATGATGTTGCCTGCATTTAAGGGTGTGGATGCGGTGTTCGGCATCGAAGGGCTGACC
>JAVHRA010000241.1:0-7846 GCA_036171395.1 Gallionella sp.
TGCTCGGCCCGGATGCAATAGGGGCAGACCGCCGTGCTGTACATCAACACTTTAGCCATCTTATTTCACCGTGGGCAGTTTGCTGCTTTGCCAAGCAGTCATGCCGCCTGCCATATTGTAGGCTTGCGCGTAACCCGCTTTGCTCAACAGCGCACAGGCGTTGCCGGAACGATTACCGCTACGACACACCACCACCATAGGCTGATCACGATACTTCGCCAGCTCATTGATACGCTCTTTGAGCTGTCCCAAGGGAATCAGCTGCGCATTCAACACATGTCCCGCAGCAAACTCGGCTGGTTCGCGCACATCCAGCACAAAGGCATTTTTATGATTGATCAGCTGCAAAGCTGCGCCAGTATCGATTTCTTGGATACCGCGAATGCGATTGCCAAGGAACGACCATAGCAACATCAGCCCACTGAATACTGCGATAACAATCGGGAAAAAATTACTGTTTACGAACTGCACTAGCGATCTCCTGTTCTTTTTGGGTGGCGAATTCTAGCAGAGCAGAAAAGTGCGCGGCATCTTTCTCCGCCATCAGCACCAGCAACCGCTGTGCGTAGGCATTATTTGGGTAGGACCATAATGCCTCGGTTAACACGACTTTGGCATCCGCTAGACGTCCATCTTGAGCCAGCAAAAATGCCTGTCGGTAAACCGTTTCGCCACTGGGGATGAAATGCATTACTCTGGAATTGAACTGTAACTTTTGCTTCACATCACCGCCATCTATACTGACGTAATTGCTGATGAACAGGTCCACATAGGGCAACAGCAGCAAGCTGCTCTCTCGAATACCAATCAAACGTTGCATGGGCCCTTGAGAGGCCGGTAAGCCAGCAACATCCACGACCGTCAAGGCAGTTCTTAATTGTGCATATCCCATACGCAGCTGCCCTAGCAGGACCACTGCAATCAGCAACAGTATCATCATCGCGGCACGGCCAGACTTGGGCATATCAAAACGAAACTGCGTCTCATCAGCCATCCCTAACAGAAAAGCGATGATGGCAAGAAAGTATGCATACCATAGTGGATACTCCAATAAGCTATGTATCGCCACCACCGTGATCAATGCGTAACACCACCAGTGCGACGCGCTACGCTCCACATTGCGCAAGCCATACCCCCACATTCCGACTCCTACCACCAATGCCAGCAAGCCGGTCGCACCGGTTTCTGCCGCCAACTGCATCACCACATTGTGCGCGTTGTTGTACAGGCCAGAAACAAAGCTCGCTTGATAGACCGGCTGCAACTCAAGGTGATGAAATGCAAATTGCCCGAATCCCACGCCTAACAAAGGCGATTGCCTGAGCATATGGATGGCCTCTTGCCATAGATAGAGTCGAATATGCCCGCTGGTGTCGCTCGTCCTTAATGAATGTGTCTCAACACCAGTTCCGCTGACCGGTGACAGTTGCACCAAGCCATGCATGAGCAAATAGAAACTAATGATCGCCAACGAATAAAACAACAGTGGGCGCAAGCTACGATTACGCAATTGCATCCATGCAGATAGCGCAACAAGTGCGATGAGATAGAGCCAAGAAGTCCTCGAACCACTGAGGGTTAGTACGAATAACAAAGGTAAACACAAGATCAGCACCAACTTCACATCGAGCTTGCCACGCTGATAGAGCAAGCCTAATGAAATCAACCCCAAGGTGATGTAATTCGCAAAGTGGTTAGGTTGAGCGATATTGCCATACAGACCAGCCGATATCTTGCGCACAATGACGCTGTCGAACCAAGTGTGCGCCCCAAAGTGCTGGCAAACCCCGATTGCAGCACTCAACTCTGCACCGATTAGCAATGCCGCCGCCAGGAATAGGGCAACCTTATCCATCCCCAAAGCGCGTCTCAACCAAGCACCCAAAAGCATCAGCTGCGCAACAAATAGCAGATACAGTACATACAACATTGCTTGTGCCAGGTAATCGATCTTGCCTAGCGCCAACTGCAAAAAAGCAACACCGATCAAGGCCAGCGGCAACAAAATCACGCGAGGCACTTGAGCCTCCCGCCAATAATCTTTACCGGCCAATGTGAGCATAGCCACCACACCCAGCATGACCGCCCACCATTCTTGATCGAACGTGGTCAATGGATATTGATGGTTGTAGTGCAGAAACGGCAAAACCCACATCAGCCCGACTAGGGCCAAACTGATGTGGGTCATGCGGAGTTTGGTGAGACTATTGCTTAGCAAGTGCCGCTCTTGATACCGAACTTAGATAGGATGCTGGTCAATGGGCAAATCTGGGTAAAGCCACTTTGAAACAGGTTGAGGCCGACAAAGGCGGTAAAGAACAGAAAGTTCTCACTGACAAACACGGGACTGGCTTCAACACCCAGCGCCAACGACAACATGACAAAGAAACCGGCGACGATACGGACGATACGTTCTGCATTCATATTGCTACTCCTGATTTGATATGGTGGATTTTACGGGATTTTTTTATACAAAGTTGCGTAATACAACACGGGGATGACCACCAGTGTCAGCACGGTAGAAACCAAGATGCCGAAGATCAAAGACAAGGCCAGACCGTTGAAAATCGGATCATCCAAGATAAACAGCGCGCCCAACATGGCGGCCAAGCCTGTCAGTACAATGGGTTTGGCACGCGCACTCGCCGCCGCAATCACCGCATGTTGCAAATCCACGCCGTCACGTATCTGTAGATTGACGAAGTCCACCAGCAAGATCGAGTTACGCACGATGATACCGGCCAGCGCGATCATACCTATCATGGAAGTCGCAGTGAATTGCGCGCCGAACAGCGCGTGGCCGGGCATCACGCCTATGATGGTCAGCGGGATAGGCGCCATGATGATGAGCGGCACCACATAAGACTTGAACTGCGCCACCACCAACAAGTAGATCAATATCAATCCCACGCCGTAAGCGATGCCCATATCGCGGAAGGTCTCGAAGGTCACCTGCCATTCGCCGTCCCATTTCAGCGCGTAGCTTGCGTACGGGTCGCTAGGCTGATTGAAGTAGTAACTCTCCAGCGTGCCGCCCTGCTCCAACTTTGCACCACTCACTTTGCTGTTGATGCCGAACATGCCATACAAGGGGCTGTCCAGCTTGCCCGCCATATCGCCGTACACATACACCACAGGCAGCAAATCCTTGTGGTAAATGGGGTAGTCACGTTCCATCTTGATCACCTGCACCACTTCAGACAGCGGCACTAGGATGCCATCATGGGCCCGCACTTTGAGCTTCAGCACTTCATCGATATTGTCGCGATGATCTGCGGGCAGACCGATGCGCACCGGCGGCGCGTACTTTGCATTCGCATCATGTAGCGAGGTGACGTTTTGCCCGCTCAGCGCGACACTGATGGCAGCCACGATTTCATTCGATGAGACCCCCAGCAGCGCCGCCTTGCTTTGCAGCACATGTAACATCATCTTCGGCGCGGTCTCAGTGACACTGTCGTCTATCCCGACGATGCCCTCGGTCTTGCCAAACTGTTCGCGCACTTTGCCCGCCACTTTGCGCGCACCGTCGTAGTCCGGTCCGTAGATTTCGGCCACGATGGGCGACATCACCGGCGGACCCGGAGGCACTTCCACGATCTTGATCTTGGCTCCCCACTGCAGGGCGATTTTTTGGATAGGCTCCAGTACTGCCGTGGCGATCTCGTGACTGCTGCGGCTGCGATGATGCTTGTCGCGCAAATTCACTTGCACATCACCCTGCTCAGCAGCGCTGCGCAAATAGTATTGACGCACCAAGCCATTAAAATTTATTGGTGCTGCCGAACCCGCATACGCTTCGTAATCGGTCACTTCGGGCACGGTCGCCAGATACGCGCCGATGTCGTGCAACACGCCACTGGTCTGCTCCAGCGCAGTCCCGGTAGGCATATCCACCACGATTTGGAACTCGGATTTATTGTCGAAAGGCAACATCTTCAAGATGACCAGCTTCACCACGCCCAAGCTCACCGCCAACAGCAAGCCAGCCAAGATTGCCAGCCACAATTTGCGGCGTGCGGCTTTGCCGTGTGCGCCGTTCAAAAAAGGTGTGAGACGTTTACGGAAGAAACGACTCAGCAGGGTGTCGCGCTCATCCTTGAGCGCTGCGTGATGCGCGCTGGAAAACTTCAACACCAGCCACGGCGTAATGATGAAAGCCACTGCCAAGGAGATCAGCATGCCCATGCTGGCATTGATCGGAATGGGACTCATGTACGGCCCCATCAGGCCACTCACGAAAGCCATCGGCAACAAGGCCGCAATCACCGTGAAAGTCGCGAGGATAGTTGGACTACCCACTTCATCCACTGCTTCAGGGATGATCTCGGACAAGGATTGATGTGTCGCCAGCGCACGACGGCGATGGATGTTCTCCACCACCACGATGGCATCGTCGACCAAGATACCGATTGAGAAGATCAGTGCGAACAGCGATACGCGATTGAGCGTAAATCCCCACGCCCATGAAGCGAATAGCGTCGCGGCCAGCGTCAACATCACTGCGATACCCACCACCAGCGCTTCGCGCTTGCCCATGGTCAACCACACCAGCAGCACCACGGCAGCGGTCGCGAACAGCAGTTTCTTGATCAGCTTCATCGCTTTATCATTGGCTGTTTCGCCGTAGTTACGCGTGGTGCTGACCTGCACATCGGCAGGAATCACGCTGCCCTTTAATTCAGCCACGCGCGCCAGCAGCTTGTCGGCCACGTCCACCGCATTCGCGCCGGGCTTCTTGCTGATTGCCACCGTCACGGCGGTGTACTCACCTTTAGCTTGAATGTCTTTGTCAGCGGCGGCTGGGCCGGTGCCTAGCCACACATAACTGGCGGGCTGATCGGCCCCGTCTTTGACTTCCGCCACATCGCGTAGAAATACCGGCTTGCCATTCGTTACCCCCACCACCAATTGCTGCACATCCAGTGCACTGGCAAGGAAGCTACCGGTCTGCACCAACACTTCGTGATTATCTTGGGCCAACATGCCTGCGTTCTGCGAGACGTTGGAGCCTTGTAATACCTGAGCCACATCCTGCATGGTGAGCTGGTAGGCGTTCAAACTCTCGGGATTAAGCAACACGCGCACCATGCGCTGCGTCGCACCCAAGGTCGTCACTTCACGTGTACCCGGTACACGTTTCAACTCGTTCTCAATAGCATGAGCCACTTGAGTCAACTCGATACTGCCGCCGGCCGACTGCTCGCGCCACAAGGTCAGTGCCACGATGGGCACATCGTCGATGCCCTTGGCTTTGATGATGGGTTGCGCTACCCCCAAGGTTGGCGGCAACCAGTCCGAGTGCGAATGCACGACGTCATAAAGTTTAACAAGTGAAGGCACATGCTCCTGCCCCACCTTGAATTGCACGGTGATCACAGCCATACCGGGCTGCGCCACTGAATATACATGGTCGACACCAGCGATTTGCGACAACACTTGTTCCGCAGGCGTGGTGACTGTCTGTGCGACATCTTTAGCCGAAGCACCCGGGTAGGCGATCATCACGTTGGCCATCGTCACGTTAATCTGTGGCTCTTCCTCGCGTGGTGTGACCAATACCGCGAACACACCCAACAGCACTGCGACCAACGCTAACAGCGGTGTCATCTGTGAATGTAAAAACTGTTTAGCGATACGTCCTGAGATTCCCATGGCTACTTTCCTAAATCTAACTTACTAATGACAGGAGGACTGAGCGACACAAGTCCGACCCAATCCTCCCTGTTTCTTACTACCTGCTAATTACTTCAGTTTGGTGATGCCCATCGCATTCATCGTCAATTTTTCGTACATGGGCTCGGAAGTACCGCGCTTCATCTTGCGGATGAAGTATTTTTCAAATGCGATCTTGGCCACGTGCACCCACTTGCCGGACGATACCCAGTTGACGTTACGCGGCGGAATCTGGGGCAATGCCACAAAAGCCATACCGGTGTCGCCAAAGTCGGCCAAACATACCGTGTTCCAAGTTGCCTTACTGGTCGGTGGATTGCCGCTCAGTTCAGAGTGGATATTGTGTGCCGTGGCCGTCACCATGGACTCGATCATGTAACCGGTCTTGGGTGTACCAATCGGCACCGGTGTCTTTTCCACCGGCGGGATCGCGATACACACACCCACCGCGTAGATGTTCTTGAACTTGGGATTGCGCTGATGTTCATCCACGATGATGAAACCGCGCGGATTGGTCAAACCTTCGATGCCGAACACCGCATCTACCCCCTTGAAAGCAGGCAACATCATGCTGTAAGCGAACGGCACTTCGTGCTTCTGCTTTTCCTTACCCATGTCGTCGAACTCCGTGACGAACATCTTGCCCGCCTCGATACGGTCTACCTTGGCATTGCAGATCCACTTGATGTGCTTGTCGCGCATCGCAGATTCCAGCAAACCCTTGGAGTCCCCCACCCCGCCCAAACCGAGGTGACCGATGTATGGCTCGGAAGTCACAAAAGTCATCGGCACTTGATGGCGGATACGGCGGCGACGCAAATCGGTCTCTATCGTGAATGCATATTCGTATGCAGGACCGAAGCAGGAGGCACCCTGCACTGCGCCTATCACGATAGGGCCGGGTTCGTTGGTGAAACGATCCCACATGTCATGCGACTTCATCGCATGATCGATATGACATACCGAGTGCGTATGTCCACCATGTGGGCCTAGGCCTTCAATTTCGTCAAACGCTAACTTAGGGCCGGTCGCGATGATCAGGAAGTCGTAATCGATCAATGCGCCATCGTTCAATTCCAAGCGATTATTTTCGGGGTGTACGCGCTTCACACCGGTAGAAATGAAATTGATACCTTTGCGTTCCAAATAGGGACGCACGCCGAACTCGATATCCTCACGGTCGCGCCATTTCACGCCCACCCAAGGATTGGAAGGGACGAAGTGAAAATTCTCGCTGTTCGAGACTACTGTCACCTTATCCGCTTTGCGGATCTTTTCTTTCATCTCATACGCCATCGGCATACCACCGATGCCTGCACCCATAATTACGATATGCGCCATTGTTCTACTCTCCCAAGTTTAATTAGCTACCCCGTTTACTGCCTGCCCAGCATGCCCGCCTTGACCGGATCCAAGGCCACCTGCTCGCCCGGATTCAATCCTGCCAACACTTCAACGCCACCATCGGTGCTGGTTTCACCCAATCGTACCTGACGCAGTTTCGTTGCCCCTTTTACGTCCACCACATACACCGCGACCACTTCACTACGGCGCAATACTGCACTGGCCGGAACCATCAATTTTTTCACCTTGCCGACCACAAAATGGGCACGCACGAACATACCGGGATAAACCCCCTCGGTATTCGCGGGCAGATAGACGCGTGCTTCCGTGCCATGCGTGCGGGCATCCGCCAGCGGCTGCACCTTGGTACTCGCGGCCTTGATAAAACGATTCAAGCTAGGAAGCTCAACCATCACTTCAGGCTTCTTGCCGATCTCGGCCAGCTTGTATTGCGGCAGACTCACGAGCACACGCATCTCGGAAGGATCAAAGCCTGTCATCAGCGGCTTGCCCGGCAGCACCATTTCGCCCACTTCCACATGGCGCGCTGCGACCACGCCGCCATAGGGTGCGATAACCGTCGTATAAGCATGGGTCAGGCTAGCTTGATTCGCACCTGCGGTGCTCGCTGCGGCTTGTCCCACCGCCACCTGATAATCGGCTTGCGCCTTATCCAAGGCCGCCTGACTGATGAACTTTTGCGCGTACATCTGTTTGGCACGCTCATAAGTGGCTTTGGCGTTCTGCAAACTGGCCTGCGCCTGCGCTTGCTGCGCCTGACTACCCGCCAGCGCCTGCGCCGCTTCGCGCTCATCGATACGCAATA
>JAVHRA010000242.1:0-1654 GCA_036171395.1 Gallionella sp.
TCGACCTTGCAAGTGGTGTTGCTACAGATGTGGCTGAGCGATGCCGAGTTCCACGAGTGGGGCTGGCGCGTGCCGTTCCTATTCTCCGCCGTGCTGCTCGCCATCTCGATGAAGAGCCGTATCGCCATGCACGAGTCGCCTGTGTTCACCCGTTTGCGCGAACATCACGGTATCGCCAAGACGCCGTTGCGCGACTGCTTCCGTAATCGCAAGACGCTGGGCCGCATGGCGCTGCTATTTTTCTGTATCTCAGCGGGCGGCTCGCTACTGTTCTTCTCTTCGCAGATCTACACCAATGTGTATCTTAAGACCGTGGTGAAGATGGATGCGCAAAGTGCCAGCACCTTGGTGATGATCAGCACCCTGCTGCTTATCCCGCTCACGGTACTCTGCGGCTGGCTGTCCGACCGCATCGGGCGCCGTCCGGTGTTGCTGGCGGGGCTGCTGCTGGGCGCGGCCACCATCATGCCGGTATTCCACGGCCTGATGCATTACGGCAATCCGGTACTAGAGCGTTTCAATCGCGACGTGGCGGTGGTGGTGCATGGCCAGGAATGTCATTACAACCCCTTCAGCAAAGCCGCGACCGATTGCGAACGCAACCAAGAGTTACTGACCAAACTAGGCGTGAGCTACACCCTGCAAGCGGCCGACCATGACTCGGTGCAAGTCGCGCAAACTCCTGCGCTGAACGGCTATCAGAAGGATGCGCTGACGGACTCGCTACGCGATGCGGGCTGGCCAGAAAAAGCGGATGCCACACAGGTGAACCGCAGCATGATCTTCTTGCTGCTGCTCGTGCCGCTAATGGCGGTGGCGCTGATCACCGGCCCACAGACCGCCACACTGGCCGAGCTTTTCCCAGCACGCACGCGCTACACCGCCGTGGCGCTGCCACACAATCTCAGCGCAGGTTGGATAGGAGGCTTGTCACCTTTTATGATCACACTGATCAGCGTCAACGCAGGCGTGCCTACTGCGGGGCTGTGGTATCCGGTGGGCTTGCTCATCATGGCGTCTATTGTGGGCTTGCTGTTCCTACCCGAGACGCGCAATACACCGCTGGATGAATAGGATGGGAATGGTGAGTGGTAAGTAGGAAGGCACTTGCGTGCCTTAGTGGAAAGTTAAAGAACCACCGCACTCCCACTGACTACTTCCTACTTACCACTGCCCTGCCTTGGTTTATGCGGCGCGTTGGCAAACAACAGGTCGTATAGCCAACGCGGCAACACTTTCAGTACGCGTCCAACCAGCCCCATCTGCCAAGGGATAACCGTGAACGAGGTCTGCTTGGCGATGGCTCGGGCCATACGTGCAGCCGCGACTTCGGGCTCCAACATAAAAGGCATGGCATAAGGATTGTGCGCAGTCATGGGCGTGCGGATATAGCCAGGACAGATGGTGGTGACTTTGACCCCGCTACCACGCAGCTCCACGCGTAGCGATTCCAGATAAGTGATGGCCGCCGCCTTGGACGCGGAGTACGCGCCCGCACCGGGCAAGCCACGGAAGCCCGCCACACTGGCTATGCCAACAAGCGTGAACTGTCTTTCTCGTTCGCCTCCTCGCCCGGATTGAGGTGAGGGCAGGCACGCTGCCGCACGCATCGCGGCGACATAGGGCTGGAAAGTCTGCACCATGCCCAGCACAT
>JAVHRA010000243.1:0-1653 GCA_036171395.1 Gallionella sp.
CTCAAAGCGGGGCGCATTCCGGCGCAGCAGATACTGGGCAACAGTCAGTTCCGCAAGGAGATGGTGGGGGTGGATGTACCCGAGGGTATTTATGCACACATCGCCGGTGTCGATTTGGTGCGTGCCAATCATGGCACGACGCAGGGTGAGTACTACGTGCTGGAAGATAATCTGCGCACCCCGTCTGGCGTGTCCTACATGCTGGAAAACCGCAAGATGATGATGCGTCTGTTCCCCGACTTGTTCGCGCTGCAACAGATCGCGCCGGTGGAACATTACCCCGATCTGCTGCTCAACTCGATGCGCTCGGTTGCGCCCAAAGGCGTGAGCGAACCCAATGTGGTGGTGCTCACGCCGGGCCAGTACAACAGCGCTTATTTCGAGCACACCTTCCTCGCACAGCAGATGGGCGTGGAGCTGGTGGACGGTAACGATCTGTTCGTGCGCAACGAGACGGTGTACATGCGCACCACCGAAGGGCCGCGCCGCGTCGACGTAATCTATCGCCGCATCGATGACGACTTCCTCGACCCGCAGGTGTTCAACAAGGACTCCATGCTGGGCGTGCCCGGTCTGTTCTCTGCTTACCGCGCCGGCAACGTCACACTGGCCAATGCGGTCGGCACCGGCATCGCCGACGACAAGGCCATCTACATCCACGTACCCGAGATGATTCGCTTCTATTGCGGCGAAGAACCTATCTTGTCCAATGTGCCGACTTGGGAACTAAGCAAGGCGGATGACTGCAAATACGTGTTGGAACATCTCGCCGAACTGGTGGTGAAAGAGGTACACGGCTCGGGCGGTTACGGCATGCTGGTCGGCCCCACTTCCAGCAAGCGGGAGATCGAGGAGTTCCGCGCCAAGATACTGGCCGCGCCAGGCAACTATATCGCTCAACCCACGCTGGCCTTGTCCACTTGCCCAACCTACGTAGAGAACGGTGTCGCACCGCGCCACATCGATCTGCGTCCCTATGTGCTGTCCGGCAAGGAGATCACCATGGTGCCGGGCGGACTCACTCGCGTGGCGCTCAAAGAAGGCTCGCTGGTGGTCAACTCATCGCAAGGCGGCGGCACCAAGGACACTTGGGTACTCGAGAACTAAAAGGACATATCATGCTTTCATCTACCGCAGATCACCTCTATTGGATGGCTCGCAGCTTGGAACGAGCCGAGAACACCGCGCGTATGCTGGACGTCACACTGCGCATGTCGCTGCTCAAACAAGTGCTGTTGGAGCCGCACCACGAATGGCGCGCCATGCTCTCCATCAGCGGCTTGCACGAGGACTTCGAGGCACGCTACGACGTGCCCAGCGCCGAGAACGTGCTGCATTTCATGGCGCTAGACGTGAACAACCCGGGCAGCATCTACAACAGCATCTACAAAGCGCGTGAGAATGCCCGTGCCGTGCGCGGCACCATCACCTCGGAGATGTGGGAAGCGCTCAATGCCACTTGGTTGCAGATGAAGCAGATACAGGCCGACGGCATCGATGAGGATGGCATCGCCAAGTTCTTCGAATGGGTCAAGGAGCGCGCCCATCTGTCACGCGGTATCGCACACGGCACGATGTTGCGCGACGACACTTTCCGCTTCATCCGGCTGGGTAACTTTCTGGAACGGGCCGACAACACCGCGCGTATTCTCG
>JAVHRA010000244.1:0-1642 GCA_036171395.1 Gallionella sp.
CATACACCGCATAAGCAGCAGTGATATCGGCCTGTAGCTTATGTGTCATCGCCAACGCATAACGATCTATCTCCAACCATTGCTGCACCGGCAACGCATTTTTAGTCGCATCGAAATCGGAGATATTCGCCAACAGGAATTTCAAGGTGTTGCGGATGCGGCGATAGCTTTCCACCACGCGCTTAAGGATCTCATCGGAGATACTCAGCTCGCCGGAATAATCTGTCGAAGCCGTCCACAGACGCAGAATATCTGCGCCCAAAGTATCGAAAATCTTTTGCGGCGCGATGACATTGCCCTTGGACTTGGACATCTTGTGTCCCTTACCATCCACCACGAAACCGTGCGTCAGCAACGCATCGAAAGGCGCGCGGCCATTGATGGCGCAGCCGGTCAGCAAAGAAGATTGGAACCAGCCGCGATGCTGATCCGAACCTTCCAAATACAAATCAGCGGGCGATTGTAATTCTTCACGACGCGCCAAAACCGAAGCGTGCGTCACGCCCGAATCAAACCAAACATCCAAGGTGTGGGTGAGTTTTTTGTAGTGTTGCGCATCCGCGCCCAACACAGTTGCCGCATCCAAACTAAACCACGCTTCAATACCGGATTGCTCGACCAACTTGGCGACTTGCTCCAAAAGTGCAGGCGTATTGGGATGCAACTCGCCGGTTTCTTTATGCACGAAGAAAGCCATGGGCACGCCCCAGTTACGCTGGCGCGATACGCACCAATCAGGACGATTTTTAATCATTGCTTCCAGACGCGCGCGACCCCAAGCAGGGAAAAACTCGGTGCCATCGACCGCCTTGTTTGCCAGCTCGCGCAAGGTTTTTCCCTTCCCTCTTCCCTCTTCACCCTTCCCAGCCTGTGTCATGCCGATGAACCACTGCGGCGTGGAGCGGAAAATGATAGGCGTCTTGTGACGCCAGCAATGTGGGTAGCTGTGCTGTATCTTTTTCAGGCACAGCAGATGGCCACTTTCTTGCAAGGCAGTGACCACCACATCGTTGGCCTTCCATACGAACATGCCGCCGACCAGCGGTACGGACGCAACGAATTTACCATCATCGGCCACCGGACTATCGGTCGGCAGGCCATATTTTTGACCGACGAAATAATCGTCCAGACCATGCGCGGGAGCGGTGTGCACCAAGCCCGTACCGGCTTCCAGCGTGACATGCTCGCCGCAGATGATAGGCACTTGCCTAGCCATGAAAGGATGTTGTAACAGCAGACCTTCCAGGGCACTGCCGGTGCAGCTTGCCGCCGTGCCGTCGCCTCTGTCGTTGCTGCCGGCCAGCTCGTAACGTGCCAGACAATCGCCCACCATGTCGGAGGTAACGATGAGATAACCCTTGTCGGTACTTACCAAGTCATAGGAGAAATCAGGATGCACGCTCACCGCCTGATTGGCTGGCAAGGTCCAAGGTGTGGTGGTCCAAATCACCGCATACACTTTGGCATCGGCCGGCAACTTAACGCCGAAGGCCTTATTCACCGCTGCGTTGTCTGCCGCTTCGAAACCCACGTCCACTGCAGCGGAAGTCTTGTCTTCGTATTCCACCTCGGCTTCCGCCAGCGCAGATTGGCAATCCAAACACCAGTTCACTGGCTTGTAGCCTTGGTACAAATAACCGTT
>JAVHRA010000245.1:0-1626 GCA_036171395.1 Gallionella sp.
CACCAAGAACGAGATACTCAATATCCGCGAGTGTCTGGCCTCGGTGTCTTGGGCGGACGAGATCATTGTGGTGGACTCGGGCAGTACCGATGGCACGCTGGACGTCTGTCGCGAACTGGGTGCCAAGGTGTACGAACATGATTGGCCGGGTTTCGGCGTGCAGAAGAACCGCGCGCTGGGCTATGCCAGTCATGACTGGGTGTTGTCCATCGATGCTGATGAGCGCGTCACGCCTGAGCTGCGCGCCGAGATCGAAAAAGTGTTGGCTGATGCATCGAGTCTGGATGGTTATGAGATACCGCGCCTATCTAGTTTCTGCGGACGCTTCATCCGTCATTCCGGTTGGCGGCCCGACTACGTGCTGCGCTTGTTCCGTCGCGACAAGGCCAAATTCAGTGACGCGTTGGTGCATGAAGCAGTGCAGATGCAGGGCCAGCGCGGACAGTTGCAGCATGCCTTGCTGCACTATAGCTATCGGGATTTCGAGGATGTCATCACCAAGCTCAACAGCTACTCCAGCGCGGCGGCGACCATGCAACAACAGCACGGCAAACAGGGCGGGCTGGGCACAGCATTACTGCACGGTGGCTGGGCGTTTTTCCGTACCTATGTGTTGCGGCGCGGCTTTCTGGATGGTCGCGAGGGTGTGATGTTGGCGATTATGAACGCGGAGAACAGCTATTACCGATATATCAAGCTTTGGCTCAAGCAGAAAGAAAGTAAGCCCAACTAAGCTACTGTGCGGCTCGACTGCTGCGTTGCGCGGTGCTCGCTTCCTCGCCTACCAATAGGTATGTCTCGGTCACTGTGCTCCGTGCGCCTTGCATTCAAACCGCTCGCTACGCTTATTCAGGCTTACTAACTCAGTTGGTCAAAGCCCTCAACTTCTCTTCCATATCCTTCGCGACCATCGAGTTCGCAAAATCCGAGATGTGATCCCCGTAGCTGTATAGGAACTTGCCGTCCTGTGTGACGCGACATACGTTGTTCGGGATGTCACACAGCAGTGGCGTGGGGTCGTACACCGCCATATTGGGATGCAAACTTTGCAGCTGTGCAACGAAATCACGATAGGCGCGTGTGCCGGCCAGATGGTCGCTGTAGCGTATCGTGCAATACGGATTTTCCTTGCGGCGTAGCACCGTGTTCAGCATCGGGCTGGAAGTTGCGCCGCCGCTGATACAACTGCGCGGATCTGGGAAGGTGGGATTGTCTATCACCCACACCACACGCTTACCTGCCTGTTCGAAGCGCGTGATGGTGGCGCTGTAGTTCGCTACGCTGCCAGAATAAATCGCACCATTGATGAAACCGGTCTCTTCGTCCACTGGCGCGATGCCGCGCAAGGCGACGGTGATGGCGATGACTTTAAGCGCGGGGTTCGCGCTCAAGGTGTCGACCGCGAGGCGGTTCTTGTGTTGCTGCTTGTCGTCTGCCGCCGCATTGGCAATCGGTGGGTAGACCGTGCCTAGCATCAGCCAAGACATCTCGGGATTCTTCGCGCGAGCTAAGCCGTAATACAAAGCCTCGGCCTTGCTGTCGCCAAACAGTGCGTAGTGTTGCGGGCGAGTGCCGCTGCTAAAGCAATATTGGAAGTTGGCTTTCTCGGCTTCTGGCAGGCCGCAA
>JAVHRA010000246.1:0-1625 GCA_036171395.1 Gallionella sp.
CGAGGGCGAGGCCGTCGAAGGTGCTGGTGCCGCGCCCGATTTCGTCCACCAGCACCAGACTTTTCTCCGTGGCGTTGTGCAGGATGTTGGCGGCTTCGGTCATTTCGACCATAAAGGTGGAGCGTCCCGAGGCCAAGTCGTCTGATGCACCGATGCGGGTAAAGATCTGATCGATCTCGCCCAGCACGGCTTGCTGTGCAGGGACGAAACAGCCCACGTGTGCGAGCAGCGCGATGATGGCGACCTGGCGCATATAGGTGGACTTACCGCCCATGTTGGGGCCGGTGATCAGCAACATGCGACGCGCTTCGTTGAGTGTGCTGTCGTTCGGAGTGAAGTTATCGACCTGTGCTTCTACCACCGGATGGCGACCTTGCTTGATGTCTAGTCGTGCTTCGTCGCTAAATTGTGGCGCGCTGAAGTTCAGCGTGGCGGCACGTTCGGCAAAGGTGGCGAGTACATCCAACTCGGAGATGGCGGCGGCGATGTTTTGTAGTTGCGCGATATGCGGCGCGAGCTGGTCTAGCAGTTGTTCGTAGAGAAACTTTTCGCGTGCCAAGGCACGTTCGTTAGCGGACAGCGTCTTGTCCTCGAAGGCTTTGAGTTCCGGCGTGATGTAACGCTCGGCGTTCTTCAAGGTTTGGCGGCGGCGGTAATCGTCCGGCACGTTCACCGATTGCGCCGCGCTCACCTCGATATAAAAACCATGCACGCGGTTGTATTCCACCTTCAAGGTGGTGATGCCACTGCGCGTGCGTTCGCGTGTCTCCAGCGCTAGTAAGAAGTCCCCGCAGTTGGTCTGTATGCCACGCAGCTCATCCAACTCGGCATCATAACCATCGGCGATGACGCTGCCTTCGCGCAATACGGCGGAGGGCTCGGCCTTCATTGTTTTTTTCAGCAGCGCAACCAACTCATGCTCCGTTCGTGCTGAGCTTGTCGAAGCATGAGCGGTCTCGCCAGTCTGTATGTCGCTGCACGCCAATCCTTCGACATGCTCAGGACGAACGGTTATTGGTAACTCCGAACGAGTAGTTGTTTTGAGTGCATTGCTCAGAGCTTTGATTAGCGGCGCATCACATTTGGCTAACGTGCCGTACAACTGCGGCAAAGTCAGCAGTGTGTCGCGCAGCCCAGACAGATCACGCGGGCGGGCTGAGCGCAGGGCGATACGCGCAGTGATGCGCTCCACATCCACGCAGGGGCGCAAGTTTTCGTAAACGTCACGATGACATTCATCGAGTTGCGCGACGGCTTGCAGTCTTGCGTTCAACACGGCGCGGTCGCGCAAGGGATGGTGCAGCCAGTTCGCCAACAAGCGGCTGCCCATATTGGTGGCACAGCGGTCTAGCTGCGAGAGCAGGGTGGGGGCAGGCTCACCGCGCAGGGTCTGGGTGATCTCAAGGTTGCGTCGGGTCGCGGCATCCATGCGCACATAGCGCTCGGCGCTGTATACCTGCATGCTGCGGATATGGCTGATGGCTTGACCCTGCGTGAGTTTGGCATAAGCGAGTAACGCCCCCGCAGCTTCTAGGCCCACGGTGAAATCGTCGCAGCCGAAACCGGCCAAATCTAAGGTGGAGAACTGCTGGCAAAGTCCACGGCGAGCGGTGTCTAGCTCGAAA
>JAVHRA010000247.1:0-1621 GCA_036171395.1 Gallionella sp.
CTCGAGCAAGCCATCGCGGCAGATCGTGCGTTGGGCTATACCCCGTTCTTCGTGGCCGCTACCGCCGGCACCGTTAACACCGGTGCAATCGACCCACTCGCTGCAGTGGCCGATATAGCCAAGCAGCAGGGGCTGTGGTTCCATGTAGACGGTGCCTATGGCGCGCTAGCCATGTTAGCGCCTGAACTCGCGCCACGGCTGGCCGGTTTGGAGCGTGCCGACTCGGTGGCCTTCGATTTCCATAAATGGGGACAAGTCCCCTATGACGCAGGCTTCGTACTGATACGCGACCGCCAGCAGCACTTCGATACCTACGCCTCGCCCGCCGCCTATCTGCGCCGCGACACGCATGGCATGGCAGGCGGCTCACCTTGGCCGTGCGACTTCGGCCCCGACCTGTCGCGCGGCTTCCGCGCCCTCAAAGCCTGGTTCACCCTGCAAGTCTATGGTGCTGAGAAGCTCGGCCAAGTCATCGCACATACCTGCGCACTGGCACGTTATCTGGAGCAACGCATCCTAGCCACGCCCGAATTGGAACTCTTGGCTCCGGTGTCATTGAACATTGTGTGCTTCCGTTTCCGCTGCAACGACGCCGATCATGTCAACGCGGCCATCATCATCGCGCTACAGGAATCAGGCATCGCCGCCCCTTCTGCTACCACCCTAGCGGGCAACTTGGCCATCCGCGCGGCCATCGTCAACCATCGGACGAATAAAGGGGATATAGACGCGTTAATCAAAGCAACGCTTGCCATAGGGACTGCCAAAATTAGCTCCTAATCAATCGGAGCTGTTATGACTCAGCAAACCCATCACACCTTCCTCGGCCCAGCCGCGCTGATGCGCAGAGCCCATGCCGGACAGGATCTGACCCTGCTCAGCACCCGCCTACTGGCCGAGATCGGTGACACCCCCTCTGTTGAGCATGCCGACGCTATGCTCGATCTCTCCACCCTATTGCAGATCAAAGGCGAGCGTGAAGTCGCGCTGTCCTTGCAAGAGGAAGCACTCCGGCTCAAACAGCTCTACCATCTGGCCGCACCTACCGGCATACCGCGCATTCGTTTGCTGGCACTGATGACCTGTGGTGACCTAATGACCAATACACCGCTGGACTTCCTGCTGGAAGGTTCAGATATCTCGCTCGACATTCTTTATGTGGCGCCCCATCTACCGTTTCCAGACACGCTGCCCGAGCATGATGTGATGTTCGTCGGCATCGGTGAAGCGGATGAAACGCAACCTCTGTTGCAATTGCTGGATGTGGCGCTGCAAGGTTGGCCGCGCCCCACTTTGAACCGTGCCGAGCAGATCATCTGGCTGTCACGCGACCGCGCCTACACACTGTTGGGCAACTTGCCCGGTGTGGTGATGCCAGGCACTGCCAGAGTCAACAGAGCCGCACTGGATGAAGTCGTAGCAGCAAAGTATCCCTTACAGCAACTACTCCCAGACGGGGCCTATCCGCTCATCATCCGTCCCACCGGTTCTCATGCCGGACATGGTCTGGAGAAAATCGACGACACGACCGGCCTAAAAGATTATCTGCAACGCACCAGCGGTGAGACCTTCTATATCTCGCGCTTCATCGATTACCGCGATGCCGACGGTCAATATCGCA
>JAVHRA010000248.1:0-7629 GCA_036171395.1 Gallionella sp.
CCACGCCGCGCCAGATTCAACTGCAAAGATTACTGCGCTTGGCCACGCCCGACTACATGCACCTGCCGGTGGTAGTAAACGCAGATGGCGAGAAGCTGAGCAAACAGACGTTGGCACCACCACTCAATAAAAATAAGGTGGCCGAAACACTATATGACGCGCTAATTTTTTTGCAACAACACCCTCCTGCAAAGTTGAGATTTTGCACGTCACAAGAGATATTGGATTGGGCGGTCACGCATTGGCGACCCGCGCTTATCTTGCCTTAAGCCGAGGCCGCAACCTGACGCACCACATCAGCGATACGCTGGGCAGATTGCTCAACTAATTGCCGGTCCTCACCCTCCACCATCACACGCAATAGTGGCTCGGTACCGGAGGGACGCAACAACACGCGCCCTTTACCGTTCAGTGCTTTTTCCGCGTCAGCCACAGCAGCCTGTATGGTCTCGTTCTTTACCCAACTCGCCGCAGCTTCAACTTTGACATTGATGAGTATCTGCGGGTACATGACTAGTGCAGCAGAAGCTTGGGCTAGCGTGTGTTTGCTTTCTGCCAAAGCGTGCAGTACCTGCAACGCAGAAATAATGCCATCTCCAGTACTGTGCTTATCCAGACATAGGATATGCCCAGAATTTTCACCACCCAGTTGCCATCCTTCTTGCTGCAAAACTTCCATCACATAGCGGTCTCCCACCTTGGCGCGCTTAAAGGGAATGCCCAATTTCTGCATGGCATGTTCAAAAGCCAGATTGGTCATCAGCGTACCAACCACCCCGCCGTGCATCTTGTTATTAGCTTGGCGGTGACGTGCAATCACATATAGCAGTTGGTCACCGTCATATAGCTTGCCTTCCGCATCGACCATGATGAGACGGTCGCCATCGCCATCCAGAGCAATGCCGATATCGGCTTTATGTTCGACTACGGCCTTGCGTAGATTGGCTGGGGCAGTTGCGCCATAACCAGCATTGATGTTCTTGCCATCCGGTTGCGCACCGATGGTGACCACGTCCGCTCCCAGCTCATGGAATACGTGGCGGGCCGTGTGATAGGTTGCGCCGTGCGCGCTGTCTACCACGATCTTCATGCCACGCAGGTCCATCTCATAAGGGAAGGTGCTCTTGCAGAACTCGATATAACGCCCTACCGCATCATCCAGACGTTTCGCCTTGCCCAAGCCATCCGAATGATTGGTGACCATAGGTTCGTCCAATGCCGCCTCGATCGCAAGCTCGACTTCATCCGGCAGCTTGCTGCCATTAGCGGAGAAAAACTTGATACCGTTATCTTCAAAAGGATTGTGCGAAGCGGAGATCACCACGCCTGCCTGCAAACGCAACGCACGCGTGAGATATGCCACAGCCGGCGTGGAGATGGGGCCGGCCAGATAAACATCGATACCTGCCGCAATCAGTCCTGCTTCCAAAGCAGATTCCAACATATAACCTGAGATGCGAGTGTCCTTGCCGATCAGCACCGCCGGACGCTCGCCGGAGTTGTGTGTAGCCTTGGCTAACACTTTGCCTGCGGCATATCCAAGGTGCATCACAAACTGTGGGGTAATGGGATGTACGCCCACACGACCACGTACCCCATCCGTACCAAAATACTTTCTACTCATGAGACTTCCTTATCTAAATTGCTTTAGCGAGACACCGCCTGCACTACGCCTCTCCATTGACTGCATACCAAACCTGTAAAGCATCCCGCGTCGCTTTTACATCGTGCACACGCAGGATGTTCGCGCCACGCTGCACAGCAATGAGCGCCGCAGCAACACTGGCAGGTAAGCGTTGCCCTACTTCCTGTCCTGTCACCGCCCCCAACATGGATTTACGCGACAATCCCGCTAGCACGGGTACGCCCAACTCTGCTAGCTCGGACATATTGGCGAGCAGTGAATAGTTATGTGCGACCGTCTTGCCGAATCCAAAGCCTGGATCTATCACAATACGATCGAGCTCTATTCCTGCCGCCTCACACGCAGCGATACGCTCACGCAGAAAAGCACTGACCTCCAACACCACATTTTTGTAGCGTGGTTGCGACTGCATATCTTGAGCATCACCCTGTCTGTGCATCAGACACACGGCCACTTGACTCTGCGCCACCACCTGTATCGCAGCTTCATTTTGCAGTGCGTTTACATCATTGACCATCTGCGCACCCGCTGCGATAGCGGCACTCATCACTTCAGGTTTGTAGGTATCGATAGAGATGGGTACCGCATTGCCACGCAAAGCTTCGATAACGGGGATCACCCGATCCAACTCTTCTTGCAGTGATACGCATACCGCACCAGGACGGGTAGACTCACCGCCGATATCAATGATGTCTGCCCCCTCTGCAATCAATTGCAAGGCATGGGCAATAGCCCCTGCGCGATGGTTGTAACTGCCACCATCAGAGAAAGAATCAGGTGTGACATTGACGATACCCATCAGCAAGGGGCGCGCAAGTGTTAACTGGGTTTTGCCGCAAAGCAACATAGTCAGGTCCAAGCAAAAAGGGAAAGTGCAGGTAACAGTCCTGAACACCTTCCCTTGATATCATTCACAGAAATTTATGTCTCTTGAGTCGTCGCGCTCGGCGCAGCTGCGGTCGGCGGAGTGTCCTTAGGTGCAGCAGGTGCTGCTGATGCTTGGCTAGGCTTGGGAGGACGCGGAGGCTGGCCTGCCATGATGTCATTGATCTGGTCAGCGTCTATAGTTTCCCATTCCAACAGAGCTGCTGTCATGGCCTCTATCTTGTCGCGATTGGTCTCAATCAGATGGCGTGCCAGATTGTATTGCTGATCAATGATACGGCGTATCTCGGCGTCCACTTTCTGCAACGTCGCCTCAGAGATGTTGCGTGTCGTATTGTATGGACGGCCGGAGAACGCTTCGGTCTCATCCTCGCTGTAGACCATAGTGCCCAGTGAGTCAGACATACCCCATTGAGTCACCATACGGCGCACCATGGTCGTCGCGCGTTCAAAATCATTGGATGCCCCTGTCGTCATCTGATCCATGAAAAGCTCCTCGGCGATACGTCCGCCAAACAGCACCGCAATCGTGTCGAGAATGCGATTCTTATCCATGCTATAGCGATCTTCCGATGGCAACTGCATGGTCAACCCCAAAGCACGGCCACGTGGAATGATAGTAACCTTGTGCACGGGATCGGTTTTAGGCAACAGCTTAGCAACCACCGCATGACCAGACTCATGATAAGCCGTGTTACGACGCTCTTCCTCAGGCATCACCATGGAGCGTCGTTCAGCACCCATCATGATTTTGTCTTTGGCGCGTTCAAAATCATCCATCTCGACGAAGCGCTTGTTGCTGCGGGCAGCGAACAATGCCGCCTCATTGACCAGATTAGCCAAGTCTGCCCCCGAAAATCCCGGCGTACCGCGTGCCAATATTTCCGCTTTGACGTCATTGCCCATTGGAATCTTGCGCATGTGTACCAACAGTATCTGCTCGCGACCACGAATATCAGGCAGACCAACCACAACTTGACGATCAAAACGCCCCGGGCGCAACAAAGCTGCATCCAATACGTCGGGGCGGTTGGTCGCGGCAATCACAATCACGCCAGAGGCACCTTCAAAACCATCCATTTCCACCAGCAGTTGATTCAGGGTCTGTTCGCGCTCATCGTTACCGCCCCCCATGCCGGCGCCACGATGACGGCCCACAGCATCGATCTCATCGATAAAGATGATGCAGGGTGCTTGCTTCTTGGCTTGCTCGAACATATCGCGTACACGCGAAGCGCCCACGCCAACGAACATTTCGACAAAATCAGAGCCTGAAATAGAGAAGAACGGCACCTTGGCTTCACCGGCGATGGCACGCGCCAACAAAGTTTTACCGGTACCTGGATTACCCACCAACAGCACACCGCGCGGGATGCGACCGCCCAATGTTTGGAACTTAGAAGGATCTCTTAGAAAATCGACTAGCTCGGAAACCTCCTCCTTGGCCTCGTCGCAACCAGCCACATCGGCGAAAGTGATGCGCTCTTTAGTTTCGTCCAACATACGAGCGCGCGATTTGCCAAATGAAAACGCGCCGCCTTTGCCGCCGCCCTGCATTTGACGCATGAAGAATACCCACACCGCAATCAGCAAAAGCATAGGGAACCAAGAGACGAAGATGCTCATCAAGAATGACTGCTCTTCTTCCGGTTTAGCCTCAATCTTCACACCATTCTTAAGCAGATCTGAGACCATCCATAGGTCGCTTGGCGCATAGCTGGTGACACGCTTGCCATCCATCGTGGTGGCTTTAAGCGTACGACCTTCGATGGTGACCTTGGCAATTTGCCCCTGCTTGACCTGTTCCAAAAATTGCGAATAGTCTAATTGCGCCTGCGAGGACGCCTGCTGATGGGTGTTGAATTGATTAAATACGGTCATCAGCACTAAAGCTACGACCAACCAAATTGCGACGCTCTTGAAATTATTCACGATTCTTCCTTAATCAACCCTGCCTTGCAGTGCAAGGTCTTGCATTAGACTATGGTTTAGTTGATTACTCAAGCCACCCACTAAAGTTTACCGCTCGCCAACAGATAGAGCTCACTACTACGGTCGCGAGAAGCTTTTGGCTTACGCGTGACCACCCTGCCAAAGCGGCTGCGCATCAACTTGAGATACGCCTCAAAACCAGCCCCCTGAAAGACTTTCACTAGAAAGTGTCCATCCGATTGCAGTTGTTCAACTGCAAATTCCATAGCCAACTCAGCAAGGTATAAAGCTCGCGCTAAGTCAGCAGTCGCAACTCCGCTCATATTGGGTGCCATATCCGAAATTACAAGCCCCACCTGACGCCCAGCCAACAATTCATGTAATTGCTTGAGTACGGATTCCTCACGAAAGTCGCCTTGTATGAAATCCACCCCAGCCAACGGGTCCAACGGCAGCAGATCCAAACCTATCACTTTACCGTTGCGACCTACTTCCCGTGCAGCCACTTGACACCAACCGCCCGGCGTCGCACCCAGATCGACCACAACCATGCCAGGCTTGAACAGATGATCTTTTTCATTGATCTCCAATAGCTTATATGCCGCGCGTGAACGATAGCCGTCTTTCTGCGCCATTTGCACAAAAGGGTCGTTAACATGCTCACGCATCCATTGTTTACTGGTTTTAGAAGGCTTCATCGTTTAGAATCCGAACCTAATTTTTTGAAAGTCATTATGCTCACGCTCTCCGTATCCGAACGCCTTGCTTTAAAAGGTCGCGCCCACTCCCTTAATCCGATTGTGATGATAGGCAATGCCGGTTTGACCGAGTCAGTATTAAAAGAGATAGACGCGAGCTTAGTTCGCCACGAGCTGATTAAAATACGCGTAATGGGTGATGACAGAGCGTTACGTGAGTCCATGATGACAGAAATCTGCACCCAGTTGCACGCTGGACCTGTGCAACATATCGGCAAGATACTGGTGATATTCCGCCCCAGCCCAGAAGCCAATCTGATCGCAATCAAAAAGATGCCCAGACATAAGGGTAAAAAACCACTGACCAAAAAACAATTGGGCAGTCGCAGCTAGACAACACGCACACTTTCGGGAGATAGTTGTGCTGACGACACTCCCGATTCAAACTCACTCTGCTTTAGATATACTGAACCTCAACCACTTCGTATTCGCGCACACCACCCGGTGCCTGAACTTCGGCAATATCCCCCTGGTACTTGCCAATCAAGGCTCGTGCTATGGGTGAGCTAATAGAGACTTTGCGCTGTCTAATATCCGCCTCGTCTTCCCCAACAATCTGATATGTCACCACATCACCATTATTGACATCTTCAAGAATAACGGTTGAGGCAAACACGCAACGTCCATCTGCATTGAGACTGCGCGGATCAATGATTTGTGCGCTACCCAATTTACCTTCCAACTCTTGGATACGTCCTTCCACAAACGCTTGGCGCTCTTTGGCTGCGTCGTACTCTGCATTCTCGGACAAATCACCCTGCGCGCGCGCTTCGGAAATCGCTGCGATGACGGAAGGACGCTGCACAGTCTTTAAATTGTGCAATTCTTGGCGCAACCTCTCAGCACCAACGATTGTTAAAGGGACTTTGCTCATATTCGTACCACTCTTAAGTTATTTCAGACGCAAGTGCTGACTTTGTAGATCGTAGACCTTCAAGCCGGTGAGATGCTGCATACCCACGCAGGCTGCGCGTGCCCCAGCCATGGTGGTGTAATAGGTCACACGACCTTGCAGCGCGGCATGACGTATCGAATACGAGTCGCGCATCACTGCCGGTCTGCTATCCACGGTATTGACGATCAAACTTACTTCACCATTCTTAATCATATCGACAATATGTGGACGACCTTCAGCCACCTTATTGACGATAGTGACTTCTACACCTGCTGCAGCGATGACCGATCCTGTGCCGCGCGTCGCGAGTATGGTGAAACCTAGTTGAACTAAGTTACGCGCAATCTCAGCAGTGCTGTGCTTGTCTTCTTCGCGCACACTGATGAAAACCTTGCCGCTCTTAGGCAATTTAACGCTGGCCGCAAGTTGCGATTTCACAAAGGCTTCAGCGAATGTATCACCCACTCCCATCACCTCACCGGTTGATTTCATCTCAGGACCAAGAATCACATCCACACCGGGGAATTTGATGAAAGGGAACACCGCTTCTTTAACCGAGTAATACGGGGGTATCACTTCTTTGGTCACACCTTGCTGCACTAAAGTCTGCCCCGCCATACAACGCGCTGCGATTTTTGCGAGAGGCAAACCCGTCGCCTTAGACACGAATGGCACTGTTCTTGAAGCACGTGGATTGACTTCCAGAACATATACGGTCTCACCTTGAATAGCGAACTGCACGTTCATCAAACCAACCACATTTAATTCTTTTGCCATCGCTACAGTCTGGCGGCGCAATTCATCCTGCATCGCGGATGACAAAGAGTAAGGCGGCAACGAACATGCTGAGTCACCGGAATGCACGCCAGCCTCTTCAATGTGTTCCATGATGCCACCTATCAGCACCTGCTCACCATCACTGACCGCATCCACATCAACTTCTATTGCATCATTTAAGAAACGATCCAACAGGATGGGCATGCGCTCAGGATAGGTCTTGGACATTTCTTCTGCATCACGCATGTAACGCTCTAGATCGTTCTGAGCATGAATGATCTCCATCGCACGACCGCCCAACACATTAGAAGGACGCATCACCAGTGGGTAACCAATCTCTACTGCACCAGCGACACCATCTGCAACATTACTAGCGGTGCGATTTGGCGGCTGCTTCAGAGCCAACTTACGCAACATATCCTGAAAGCGCGCACGATCTTCAGCGCAGTCGATCATGTCCGGCGAAGTACCAATTATGGCCACGCCGTTTTTAGCCAAACCATGCGCCAGCTTAAGGGGGGTTTGTCCACCGTATTGCACGATCACGCCTATCGGTTTTTCTACCGCCACCACTTCCAGCACATCTTCCAGCGTCAGCGGCTCGAAATACAGACGATCCGAAGTGTCGTAATCGGTGGATACGGTTTCTGGATTACAGTTGACCATAATGGTCTCGTAACCGTCTTCACGCATCGCCAAGGCGGCATGCACACAGCAATAATCGAACTCGATACCCT